>JBAXRL010000118.1:0-7662 GCA_037131205.1 Actinomycetes bacterium
ACTCGTTCTGGGTGCCGCAGATGGGCGGTAAGGTCGACATGATCCCCGGGCGCGTCAACCACATCCACTTCGTGCCGCTCAAGGAGGGCAGGTACCTGGGTGAGTGCTCCGAGTTCTGCGGTCAGCAGCATGGCAAGATGCGCTTCCTCTTCGTCGTGGTGTCGCCCGAGAAGTACTCTGCCTGGGCTCACCGTCAGGCCGAGCCGGCGGCGCAGCCCACCGGCGCCGAGGCGGTGGCCGGCGGCAAGCTCATCCAGACGATCTCCTGCGGCAGCTGCCACACGATCCGCGGCACGCCCATGAAGGGCACCTTCGGCCCCGACCTTACGCACTTCGGCAGCCGCAGCGGCATCGCCGCGTACACGTTGCCGAACACGCCCGAGAACCTGCTGGCCTGGCTCGTGGACCCGCAGGCCATCAAGCCCGAGTGCACGATGCCCACCGTCCCGCTGCCGCTGCCTCAGCAGCAGCAGCTCGTCGCCTATCTGGAAGAGCTGAAGTGAGCGAGCGACCGCGCGGCATCGGCGCCTGGATCACGACCACCGACCACAAGCGCATCGGCGTGATGTACATCTGCACGTCGCTGGTGTTCTTCCTCGTGGCCGTCGTGTTCGCCATGCTGATGCGCACCCAGCTCATCAGGCCCGGGATGACCTTCCTGACGCCCGAGGAGTACAACCAGATCTTCTCGATGCACGGCACGATCATGGTCTTTCTGTTCGCCATGCCGCTGATCATCGGCGTGTCGAACTACCTGGTGCCCCTGCAGATCGGCGCCCGCGACATGGCCTTTCCGCGCGCCAACGCCCTGAGCTACTGGCTGCTGCTGTTCGGCGGGCTGCTGCTGTTCAGCAGCTTCGCCTTCGGCGGCGCGATGGACACCGGCTGGTTCAGCTACGCGCCGCTCACCTCGAAGGCCTACTCGCCGCACGACGGCGTCACGTTCTGGACGATCTCGCTGGTGCTGCTCGGCGGCTCGTCGATCCTCGGGGCCATCAACTTCATCGTCACGTGCCTGCGCTTTCGGGCCAAGGGCATGGGGCTTTGGCAGATGCCGATCTTCTCGGTGGCGACGTTCATCAACTCGTTCCTGATCCTGTTCGCCTTCCCCAGCCTGACGGCGGCGATCGCCCTCCTCTACCTCGATCGCCAGTACGGCACGAGCTTTTTCGATCCGGCCGGCGGCGGCGACCCCATCATCTGGCAGCACCTCTTCTGGTTCTTCGGACATCCTGAGGTCTACATCCTCATTCTGCCGGCCTTTGGCGTGATGAGCGAGGTCGTGCCCGTCTTTTCGCGCAAGCCGCTCTTCGGCCGCGGCTCCATGATCGTGATGCTCGGGGTCATCGGCTTTCTGGGCTTCATGGTGTGGGCGCACCACATGTTCGCCGCCGGTCTGCCGACGCTGTTCAACGTGATCATGGCCGGGACCAGCATGCTCATCGCCATCCCCACCGGCGTGAAGATCTTCAACTGGCTGGCGACGATGTGGGGCGGGGCCCTGCGCTTCAAGACCCCGCTGCTGTTCGCCTGCGGCCTCATCGCGCTGTTCACGATCGGCGGCATCACGGGCGTGACGCTCGCCGTGGTGCCGTTCGACTGGCAGGTCACCGACACGTACTACGTGGTCGCCCACTTCCACAACGTGCTGTTCGCCGGCACCGTGTTCGCACTTTTCGCCGGCATCTACTACTGGTACCCCAAGATGTTCGGACGCAAGATGAGCGACGGCCTGGGCAAGGCGCACTTCTGGCTGAACACCATCGGCTTTCTGATCACCTTCATGCCGATGTACATCCTCGGCTTTCTCGGCATGCCGCGCCGCGTGTACACCTACGCGCCGGATGTCGGCTGGAACACGCTCAACCTGATCTCGTCGATCGGCGGCTACATCATCGCCGTATCGCTCCTCATCTTCCTGTACAACTTCGTGCGCAGCATCCGCCACGGCGCGGTCGCCGGCGACAATCCGTGGGGCGGCTGGACGCTGGAGTGGGCCACGACCTCACCGCCGCCGCCCGGCAACTTCGTGACGCTGCCGCTGATACACAGCGAGCGCCCGCTGCACGACCTCGAGCAGGCCGAGCTGGCGGCCGCCGAGGGCGGCCCTGCTGCGGAGGTGTACACGCTGCCGCCGGAGCCGGAGCAGCACACGGCGGCGCCCTTCTGGCTGGCGCTCGCGATCCTCGTCATCGCCATCGGCCTGCTGAGCACGCCGGTCGTCATCGTCATCGGCGTGCTGTTTCTGCTTGTCGTGCTGGCGGTGTGGATGGGCGGCGCCTGGACCGAGCCGGAGCTCCCGGAAGAATCCGCGCACCGGTTCACGTTCGTCGGCGCCGGGATGCTGGCGTTCATCGGCTCCGAGGCCGTGTTCTTCGCCTCGCTCATCGCCGCCGCCATCCACCTGCGCATCCACGGCGGCACGCTGGGGCAATCGGCCTTCGACGCCACCTTCCCGGCCGTCAACACCATCGTCCTGGTGCTCAGCGGCGTGACCGCGCACTACGCGCAGGTGAGCTACCGCAAGCAGAAGAGCGGGTCGTTCTTCCTGCTGCTCGTGCTCACCATCATCCTGGGCGCGGCCTTCCTCGGGGGCCAGGCCTGGGAGTACTCGCACCTCGGCCTCGGTCTGAGCGCCAACCTGGCCGTGTCGACGTTCTTCGTGCTCACCGGGTTCCACGGCCTGCACGTGGCGTGCGGCCTCGGCGTCCTCGTGTACCTGCTCGTGCGCGCCACGAGGGAGCGTCGCCGGAGCAAGGGCGCGCTGTCACTCGGCACCGCGGCCATGGTGGACTCCGGCACCTACTACTGGCACTTCGTCGATGCCGTCTGGGTCGCGGTGTTCATCGTCGTCTACCTGTTGTGAGCCCGTGAGGGCTCTGGCCGCCCGAGTCGCCCTGCGCCTGCTCGTCGTAGCCGCGCTTGCCGCCGCCTTCGTGGCAGGGCCCGCGCCGAGCGCGTTCGCGCACGCGGGCCTCGAAAGCTCCGATCCCGCCGCGGGGTTGTCGGTCTCCTCGTCGCCGAATGCCATCGTGCTCACCTTTGCTGAGAACCCCGACCCGGCGCTCTCGCTGGTGCGGCTTCTCGACGCGGACGGCAAGACCGTCCCCGGCGTGTCTGCAGTGACGGCGGTGGCCGGCGAGCCCCTCGCGCTGCAGGCGACGCTCGCGCAGCCTCTGCGAACGGGCGTCTATACGGTGAACTGGCGCTCGGTATCGGCCGAGGACGGCCACGTCGAGGGCGGCGCCTTCGCCTTCGGCGTAGGGGTCACGCCCGCGCCCGGGAGCGAGAAGACCGTGGAGCTCTTGCACACCTCGCCGGGGGCGTCCGGGCTCTCGGCGGCGGGTCGCTGGCTCCTTTACGCGGGGCTGGCGCTGCTGGTCGGTGCTGCCTCCACCTGTCTTCTCGTGCTGGGCGGCGGGGTCCCGGCCGGCGGCGCGATTCTGCTACGGGTCGCCGCCGTGCTGGCCATCGCCGGCCTCTGCGCTACGGTCTGGGCGGAGCGGGCGCTGGTCGGCGCTCCATCCCTTCTGCCGCTCTTCCAGACGCCGGAGGGCAAGGACCTGCTGGCCCTCGGTGTCGCCCTCGTCGTCTGTATCGGCGCCGTGGCGTGCGTCGACCTGTGGTCGGCGCGCTGGAGCCTTGTCTTCCTGGGCGCCGCCGGGGCGGCGGCCGTTCTGGTCCACGTGCTCGCGGGACACGCGGACGCCGTGTCGTCCTGGCGAGTCGTCAACGTGGCGGTGCAGTGGGTGCACATGACCGGGATCGGTGTGTGGATCGGGGGCCTTCTCTGGCTTCTGCTCGGCATCCGTGGGATGGCGAAGGCCGACCGGGCTGCCGCGGTGGGTGCCTTCTCGCGGGTCGCCACGGTGACCCTCGTGGTCGTGCTGGCGACCGGGGTGGCGCGCGGGATGGTTGAGGTCGGGTCTCTCGGCAATCTGTTCGGCACCTCCTACGGGATCACGTTGCTGGCCAAGGTGGCGCTGGTCGTCGCGCTCGTCGCTCTGGGCGCCCTCAACCACTTCAGGGCCGTGCCGGCGCTCGGCAGAGGCGCGGATGTCCGCTCGTTCACACTGAGCTCGCGTGGCGAGCTCGTCGTCGCGGCGGCCGTGCTCGCGGCGACGGCGCTGCTCAGCGGGCTCGCGCCCGCTTGACCGGCCGTCGCCTCCAGCGCGCGCCGGTCTTGCCGGCGGTGACGGTCTTCGGTCGCCACCGGGTTGCTCGCGCAATGGAGCACGCGCATACTCAAATCGGTCCTTCGCGCGGCGGACGCAGCGCCTCAGGGCGGCCGGCCGCCGCGAGACGCTGTAGCGCGAAGGACTACCTGCCGATGAGAGTAGGACCATGGATCGACCACGCCGAACAGCGCCGTCCCTGGGCGCTCTCAGAGATCTGCTGACCGCGCCCTCGCGGCGCTGGTGGATCCTCGGCGGCGCTCTGCTCGTCGCGGCCGCCGCCGTGTTCGCGCACGAGGAGTTCGCGCGCATGGTGCGCTCGTTTCTGCGCGCGGACTGGCGCTGGATCCTCGTCGGGGGCGGCCTCATGCTGCTGTCACTGGTCTTGAGGAGCGCCGCGCTCAAGCTCATCGTGCGCGCCTACGACGACGTGTGCCCGCGCATCACCGACACGTTCTCGTGCACCAGCATCGGTCTGCTCGCCAACGTGCTGCTACCCGTGCGCATGGGCGCGCTGCTCAACCCCTACGTCTTGTTTCTCCTGCTGCGCCGGCGGGGCGCGCACACGCCTTTCGCCACGACTCTCGGCATGACCGTCACCGAGCAGCTCTTCGCCGCCGCCGTCTTCGTCTTCCTGTCGCTGGTCTTCGTCTCGGTGCTGGGGGTGCCGACCTGGGCACTCCAGACCCTGATCGCCGCCGCCATCCTGTTGGTGCTGGCCTTTGCCGGCGGCGTGGCGCTCCAGCGCTCCCGCCGCCGCTGGATCGTCCTGGTCCCCGGTCCCGCGTCACGCCCCCCGCACGGCTTCGTCGCGCGGATGCGCTTGTACCTGCCTGAGTTCCTCGACAGCCAGCGGATTCTTCGGCGGCCGATGTCGGCCCTCGCGGTGGCCGGTGTCCAGACGCTTGCCTGGATGCTGCAGCTCTGCGCCGCCGTGGCGGTGCTCCACGCATTCCATCTGGGCGGCGCCGGCTGGCGGGCCGCCGCCCTGGTGCTCGTGTTGACCAACCTCATCGGCATCCTGCCACTCACGCCGGGCAACGTGGGGACCTTCCAGGTCGCGGCCGTGGCGGCTCTGGCCGCGTACGGCGTGGGATCGGGCCCGGCGATGGCGTTCGCCCTCGGCCTGCAGGGCGTGCAGCTTCTGGTGGCCGTCGTTGCCGGTGTGGTGTCGCTCGGTCTCCAGGACCTGACGCTCAAAGACTTGGCCGGCAAGAGTCGCCACGCGGCATGGGCGCTCGGTCAGGTCGAGCCGGCGCCCGTGCGTGCCGACGGTCCCGCCAAGCTCTGAGCTCCAGGCCGAGGCGGGCCGGGCTCTGGGGATGGTGCGCGGTCGCCCGACTACATCGGCATCGCCGGCGACGCGTTCGCGGTCGTTCTGGCGGCCATCGCGCCGGTGGCCTGGCGAGAGGTGGGACACGCGGGCAGCGGAAGCTCCTGTTCGTCGCCGTCGTCTGTACTGCGCACGTCGATGAGCATCCCTCCGTCTTTGGCGTAGGCGACGAGTCGGTACGAACCGCCGTCCGCACCGACCTCGTAGCGATAGTCTCCCGGGCCTACCCCCGGCATCATGGGGAGGTCTGTATACGGGTTCGTTGGCCAAGGGCTGAGGTAGCGATTCAGGCCGGAGCTGTTGACGAGGAATGTGTCGGGGTAGGCGCCGCCGTTGTCGAGAGCCCAGGTCTCGACGGCCGTCTGGATGGTGCGCACGCCCGACCGGACGGCGGACTTGTCAGCGATCGTCTCCCCAGCGCGGATGAAGACCGCGGGGATCAGGATCGCCGACAAGATCCCGAGCACCAGCACAAGCACGGCAGCGATGATGAGGATGATGGCCCAGGCCGGGAATCCCCTCCGAGTCCCCGCCCCCGCTCCGGCTCCCGCTGGCCGCGGCATGGGCGGGGCCGCCGAGGCCTCCCACCGCGCCACAGAGAACGCCCACTCACGGACCTCTGAAGAGGTCCATTGCAGCTGACCCAGCCGGTCGTACTCGACGAGGCCGGCCGCGGTGATCGGGCCGTGACCAGCGAGGACGAACCTGGTGCCGTCCCACGTGATCTGCCGGCCGGCCCACCCGGTGGTAGGGCCGAATGCCGCGACGAGCATGATCCCTCCCATGGATCGCCCGACGTGAGGGTAACACGGGTGCCGTCCGGCAGGGAGGGGAGATCGGGAGATGATGTGGTACTCCCAACGGGATTCGGATCCATGCCGCCGGCCGGCAAGGAATGGAGTGCCGGTGAACGCAGGAAGCTGCGCGCACCATCGTTCATCCTCTGCGAGGGCGAGTTCAGGTAGCAGGCGCCCGGGACGGCACCGGGCCAAGCGCCAGGCCTGCGCCGCTCGTCACGATAGAAGGGAGCCGAGGCCGCCGACGGCGCCTTGGGCGGCCTTCGCTGCGAGCCTCCGCTTGACACGGATCACTTCGCTACTTCGATTGTGAGAGACCATGGCTCGAACATCCCGGTGGCCGTCACGTAGTAGCTGCCGTGGAGGTCCTCGAGCATCGCGGACTCCCCGTCCTCGCCGCCGAGCAGGAACTGCTTGCCGCTGTCCACTCTGCCTTCGAGGTCATCGGGGGCATCGCTCGGCATCAGGTAGGCGACGATCGTCCCGGAGCCGCCTGAGGTGTGGTAGGTGGTGCGGACGGTGCCATCGACCTGGAAATCCGTGGTGCGGCTGCTCGTCCCAGAGGCGGTCGTGCCGCCGGCGAGCTCCGCTACTTTCGTCCAGCTCTGACCACAACCGACCGCCGCGACCACTACGAGGAGTACCGCAACGACGACGAGCCCAGCGCATCTGGGATGACTCATGACGCCTCCTTGACAGGACGTTCGAGCAGTGGCGCAGCAGACTCATGGTATCCCGCTCATTCATGAGCGCGTCACGCCAGAGAGAAGAGGAGAAGAAGTGGTGCCCCCAACGGAATTCGCATCCGTTCAGTACCGTAACACGCCGTGACGCGCCGTGTCGAAACATGACGTTTTGCAGGTACATTCCGCGCGCAACGTGCGGGCACGTGACGGCCTGAAACGGCCTCTGACGGCGCTACACCTAGCAAACGCCTAGCAAGAATGGGGGCGCGACGGACGACGGCAGTCGGGTTGAGCGAGCACAATGTCCTGGCCGAGCACGGCGAGGGACCGGACTAGCGGGCCGTCGCACACGACCTTGAGCGGCAGGTCGTCTACGTGTTGCGCCGCTGCCTGGCGGCTGCAGGCAACGACGGCGATCCGGTGGCGATGAAAGCCCCAATTCTGCCGGCATGGAGGACGCAAGCCGCCTCAAGAGCCGCGCGGACGGCCTACGCAGCACTGCTCAAGCCGCTTGGCCATCACCAGTTGGACCCTCGACGCCCAGGCCTCGGCCGACGTCATGGACGTGATCGACGACCGCGCCGGACTGCGCTCGACGATCGTCACCAGCCAGCTGCCGGTCAGTGAGTGGCACTCCCTGATCGCCGACGCAAGCATCGCCGACGCCCTCC
>JBAXRL010000119.1:0-7362 GCA_037131205.1 Actinomycetes bacterium
TCAGCTCGGGCAGGGCGAGCAGGCGCAGGGTGTGCCCCGTGGGCGCGGTGTCGAGAATCACCAGGGAGTAGCGCCCTTCCCTCACGAGCTCGGCGATCTCGATGACCGCCATCAGCTCGTCGAGGCCGGGCAGCGAGAGATCCAGGAACTGGCGGATGTCGTCGTGGTCGAAGTAGGTGCCGCGGTCCATGATCGTCTTGATGGCGTCGCCGTAGCGCTCTTTGAATGTTTGCAGGCGTTTTGCCGCGTCGACCGCCCAGGCGAAGAGCTCGGGCTCCTCGCGGATGGGCGTGATCTGGTCGCCGATCGGCTGTTCGAACGTATCGGACAACGAGTGCGCCGGGTCGGTCGAGACGACCAGCACGGCGCCCGACCGACGCCGCGCCCAGTGCAGGGCCGTGGCGGCGGCGACGGTGGTCTTGCCCACGCCGCCTTTGCCCCCGAACATCAGGAAGCGCAGCCCTTCGTCGGCCAGGAAGGAGGGGGACCGCGCATCCGGGCGTTCGGGCGCCGTCGGTCCTTCTGGCCCGCTCGGGCCATCCGGCGCGCTCGGGCGGTCTGGCCCGCTCGGGCCATCCGGCGCGCTCGGCCGGTCTGGCCCGCCCGCGCCGCCGGGCGCGCGCGGCGCGGGCGGCGCCGGAGGTCCCGCTGACGCGCCGTCGACCACGATGCTCCTCCCCCACGTGCGCACGTCCTGGACGCCTGCAGGTTACCACCGAAGACCGGGCGGCGCGGCGGGCGGGCGCTACCGCTTCACAGCGAAGCTCAAGGCGTTGCTCGCGCCCGCCGCGGTCGTCACTGTGACCTGCGCGGCGCCGCGCCTCGCGGTCGCCGGCGCCCCGCGCATGCCGGAGGTGGGCCTGGGCGTCGCGATGCTGTGCCCCACGGAAGCATCGTGACGGTGAAGCTCGCGACGCTCGTCGCCGCGGCGCCGTTGAAGGCGACCGTGGCGACGCCGGTGAAGCCGCCGCTTCTGTTCGGCACGCGTCTCTGACCAGTCCACCCGAACCCACGCGCCCCCGAGGCGGGCAGGCCTCGGGCGCGCGCGGGTCCGCGGGAGAGCCACGGCTGGAGACAGTGGCGCCCTATCGGACTACGATGAAACTCCGCATGCTCGTGCCCGTGCCTGCGACGGTGGTCACGGCGATCCTGCCGCTGGTGGCGCGGCGCGGCACGATGGCCGTGATCCGCGTGGCGGACAACACGGTGAAGCTCGCCGCGACGCCGTTGAAGGCGACCGACGTGGGTCCGATGGCGCCGCTGAAGGCCGTGCCGAACACAGTGACGAAAGTGCCCGCCGGGCCGAAGGTCGGGGTGAAGCCGAAGACGGCGGGCGCCGGCGCGCCTGCTGTGTCCACCGCGGCCGCGACATTGAGCCGCCCGCCAGTGGCCGTGATGCCGCTGAGCGAGGTCAGGGGATCGACACTGTCGAGGATCCGCTGGACGCGCTGCGTCATGGTCTCGGACGGGTACTGCGCGGCGCAGAGCGCGACCGCCCCGGTGACCTGCGGCGTGGCCATGGAGGTGCCGCTCCAGCTCAGGTACCAGCCCCCTGTCCTCACGCTCTGCGCGCCCCAGGTGGCGCCGGCGTCCGTGGTGGCGAGGACGGTGCCGCGGCCGCCCACCGCCCGGCCCTCTTCGGCGTCGCTGAAGGCGACCGCTTCGAGGTCCGCGGAGGTCCCCGAGCTCTGCGCGGTCCAGGTGGCGCCGCCGTTCGTGGTGGCGAGCATGATGCCGCCCCAGCCCGCCGCCCAGCCGTGAGCGGCGTCGGTGAAAGCTACGCCGCGCAGGCGCTCTTCAGTCCCCGAGCTCTGTGCGTTCCAGGTGGCGCCGCCGTTGGTGGTAGCAAGGATGGCGCCGCCCATGCCCACCACCCAGGCGTGGTCGGCGTCGGTGAAGGCGACGTCGTAGAGCCGCGTGCCGCTCCCCGAGCTCTGCGCGTTCCAGGTGGCGCCGCCGTTGGTGGTAGCGAGGATGACGCCGCCCTCGCCCACCGCCCAGCCGTGGGCGGCGTCGCTGAAGACGACGCCGTGAAGCCACGTGGTGACCCCCGAGGTCTGCGCGCTCCAGGTCGCGCCGCCATCCGTGGTCGCGAGGATGGCGCCGGTGTAGCCCACCGCCCAGCCGTGGGTGGCGTCGGTGAAGTCGACGGCGTAGAGCAGCTCGGTGGTCCCCGAGCTTTGCGCGCTCCAGGTGGCGCCGCCATCCGTGGTCGCGAGGATGGCGCCGCCGTCGCCCACCGCCCAGCCGTGCGTAGCGTCCGTGAAGTCGACGGAGAAGAGGATCGCGCGGGACCTCGAGCTCTGCGCGCTCCAGGTGGCGCCGCCGTTCGTGGTGGCGACGATGCTGCCGGCGTCGCCGACCGCCCAGCCGTGGGCCGCGTCGGGGAAGGCAACGTCCATGAAGGACAAGGCGACGGCCGGCGCCGTGCTGAGGATGCCCACGCCGGGGGCGCCCAGATCGACGCTCGTGGCGCCGTAGTTCGAGAACTCGGCAAGGGCATCGACGTCGTCGGTGGCAGCCACGGAGATGATGTTGGCGCAGTCGTAGGATGCGGGGTAGAAGGGAGTCGTGTCGTTGTCGTCGCCGATCTGGTCGGCGCCGCCGTTGCCGGCCGCCGCGCAGAAGACGATGCCGGCCGCGCCGGCGGCGTTGATGGCGGTGCGCAGCAAGGGGTTGTAGCCGTCTCCGCCCCAGGAGGCATTGATCGCCACGACGTTGACGCCGTACTTGCGCTTCTCGTTGACCACGTAGTCGATGCACGTAATCGCATCCGCCTCGGTGCCGGGGCCGGCCGCACTCAGGAACTTGAGCGCCATGATGCGCGCCTGCCAGGCCACGCCGGCGATGCCGACACCGTTGTTGCCCACTGCCGCCGCGGTACCCGAGGTGTGGGTGCCGTGCCCGTGTTCGTCGTAGGGGTCGCCGGAGCCGGTGACGGCGTTGATCCCGTACACGTCGTCGATGTAGCCGTTGCCCTCGTCGTCGATGCCGTTGGCCGGGATCTCGCCCGGGTTGTGCCACATGTTGGCGGCCAGGTCGGGATGACTGTAGGCGACGCCGGTGTCGATGTCGGCGACCACGACGTCGGCGCTGCCCGTGGTCGTGCTCCACGCCTCAGGGGCGCTGATGTCGGCGCCTGGGGCGCCGCCGGTCTGGCCGGTGTTGTTCAGTCCCCACAGCAGAGGGAACAGAGGATCGTTCGGGGTGATGGCGTCCGCGTAGAGCCTGTAGTTGAGCGAGGCGGCGCTGACGTTCGGGTTCTGCAGGGCGCTCTTCACGAGAGCGTCGCCGGTGAGCGTGGCGGACTTGATGAGCACGATGCGCTGGCCGGGGGGCAGGATGGCCTGCACGCGGAGGTCGCGGACGTGGGCCGCGCCCAGTGAGCTCGCCAAGGCCGTCTTGCCCGACCGCGAAGCGCCGGCGCGCAGGCGCACGAGGACCTCGCCGGCCACGTAGGAGGCGCCGGGCGCCGGCGCGGACTGCGCGGTAGGCCGCGCATCCCGGCTACCGGCCTGTGCCTGCATCGCCGGCAGCAGGCCGCCGGCGAGGCACAGGCTCAGCGCGAACAGCAGAAGAATGGTGAAGTGACGAAACCCGCACCCTGTCCTGGCGATCATGAGTCGCTCCCTCCGTTGGCTGAGTGGCGCGGAGCATGCGTGCCCCTCGACCTGCCGAGGCCGCCCCGTTGAAGCGCTTCGGGGCGGCCTCGGGCGCACGCGCGGCCGCGGAGGGCCGCGACTGAAGACGGCGCGCGCCTAGCGGACCACGATGAAGCTTGTCCTGCTCGTGCCGGTGCCGGCGGCGGTGGTCACGGAGATCGGGCCGCTGGTGGCGCGGCGCGGCACGATGGCCGTGATCCGCGTGGCGGAGAACACGATGGAGTTCGTCACGACGCCGTTGAAGGCGACCGAAGTGGGTCCGATGGCGCCGCTGAAACCCGTGCCGAACAAAGTGACGACAGTGCCCGCCGGGCCCAGGGTCGGGGTGAAGCCGAAGACGGTGGGCGCCGGCGCGCCTGTGGTGTCCACCGCGGCCGCGACGTTGAGCCGCCCGCCGGTGGCCGTCTTGCCGCTCAGCGAGGCCAGGGGATCGACATTGTCGAGGATCCGCTGGACGCGCTGCGTCATGGTCTCGGACGGGTACTCCGCGGCGCACAGCGCGACCGCCCCGGTGACGTGCGGCGCGGCCATGGACGTGCCCATCCAGCTCACGTACCAGCCCCCGCTCCCCAGCGAGGTCTGCGCGTTCCATTCGTCGCCGCCGTTGGTGGTGGCGAGGATAGCGCCGCCGCCGCCCACCGCCCAGCCGTTTTCGGCGTCGCTGAAGGCGACCGCTTCGAGGTCCGCGGAGGTCCCCGAGCTCTGCTCGGTCCAGGTGCCGCCGCCATCTTCGGTGGCGAGGATGGTGCCGTACCAGCCCACCGCCCAGCCGTGGGTGGCGTCGCTGAAGGCGACGCTGCGAATGCGCTCAGTGGTCTCCGTGCTCTGCTCGGTCCAGGCGCCGCCGCCGTTCGTGGTGACGAGGATGGTGCCGTTGCCGCCCACTACCCAGGCGTGAGTCGCGTCGCTGAAGGCGACGTCGTAGAGCCGCGAGCTGCTCCCCGAGCTCTGCTCGATCCAGGTGTCGCCGCCGTTCGTGGTGGCGAGGATGACGCCCGAGGCGAGGTCCGGGTCGAAGCCTACCGCCCAGCCGTGGGTGGCGTCGCTGAAGCCGACGCCGTGGAGCCACGTGCCGCTCCCCGAGCGCTGCTCGTTCCAGGTGTCGCCGCCGTCGCTGGTCGCGAGGATGGTGTCGGCCTCGCCCACCGCCCAGCCGTGGGTGGCGTCGCTGAAGGCGACGTCGTAGAGCAGCTCAAAGGTCCCCGAGCTCTGCGCGCTCCAGGTGTCGCCGCCGTCGCTGGTGGCGAGGATGAGGCCGCCGTCGCCCACCGCCCAGCCGTGCGTCGCGTCGCTGAAGTCGACGCCCCACAAGGTCGCGAGCGTCCCCGAGCTCTGCGCGTTCCAGGTGGCGCCGCCGTCGCTGGTGGCGAGGATGAGTCCGCCCTCGCCCACCGCCCAGCCTTGGGTGGCATCGACGAAGTCGACGCCGAGGAAGGAGACGCCGGCGGCCGGCACCGTGCTGAGGATGCTCACGCCGGGGGCCGCCAGATCGACGCTCGTGGCGCCGTAGTTCGAGAAGTCCGCCAAGGCATCGGTGTCGTCGGTGGCCGCCACGGAGATGATGTTCGGGCAATCGTAGGATGAGGGGTACTGCGGCGTCACGTCGTTGTTGGTGGCGTCGTTGCCGGCCGACGTGCAGAAAACGATGCCGGCGGCGCCGGCGGCCCTGATGGAGTCGCGCTCCAGGACGCTATACTCGCCGCCGCCCCACGAGGCGTTGATCGCCACGACATTGACGCCGTAGTTGACCTTCTCGTTGACCACGTAGTTGATGCTCGCGATCGCGTCCGCGGTGGTGCCGTAGCCGGTCGCATCCAGAAACTTGACCGCCATGATGCGCGCCTGCCAGGCCACGCCGGTGATGCCGATGCCGTTGTCGCCGACGGCGGCCATGGTGCCCGAGGTGTGGGAGCCGTGGCCCTGGTCGTCGTAGGGGTCGCCGGAGCCGGTGATGGCGTTGATGCCGTAGACGTCGTCGATGTAGCCGTTGAGGTCGTCGTCGATGCCATTGGCCGGGATCTCGTAGGGGTTGTGCCACATGTTGGCGGCCAGGTCGGGATGGTCGTAGGCGACCCCGGTGTCGGTGCTGGCGACCACGACGTCGGCGCTGCCCGTGGTCGTGCTCCACGCCTCAGGGGCGCTGATGTCGGCGCCCGGAGTGCCGCCGGTCTGGCCGATGTTGTTCAGCCCCCAGAGGTCTGGGAAGAGAGGATCGTCCGGAGTGACCGCCTTGAAGCCGCGGCGCTCGATGACGGCGACATCGCCCTCGTCGATGGTGTGTCTGTAGTTGAGCGACGCAGAAATGACGTTCGGGTTGCGCAGGGCGCTCGCCACGAGGGCCTCGCCGCTCAGCGTGGTGGACTTGAAGAGCAGGATGCGCTGGCCGCGAGGCAGGATGGCCTGCACGCGGAGGTCGCGGACGCGGGCCGCGCCCAGCGCGCTCGCCAAGGCCTGCCTGCCCGGCTTCGAGGCGCCGGCCTTCAGGCGCACGAGAACCTCGCCGGCCACATACGAGTCGCCAGGCGCCGGCGCGGACTGCGCGGTAGGCCGCGCGTCCCGGCTGCCGGCCTGTGCCTGCATCGCCGCCAGCAAACCGCCGAGTAGCAACAGGCTCAGCGCGAGAAGCAGACCGATGGTGAAGTGGTGGAACCCGAACCTTGGCTTGGCGATCATAAGTCGCTCCCTCCGTTGGCTGAGTGGCGCGGAGCACGCGTGCCCCTTCAACCAGCATACCAGCAAGGGACGGCTTGCGCCACGGAAGCGCGCACGGGCTGCGCGTCTATCGGCGGTCGGGCGCCGGGTACGGTGAGCGCGGCGCTCGTCGTCGCCTGCCGCGCCCACTCCCGCGGGCCGGCATGTGCTCATGACGGGCGCCTGACTGTAGTACAGGAGCACGGCGGCGGCGGCGATCGGCCCGTGCCCCTCGAGAGTGAAGCGCCCGTCCTCGTAGGCGATCGTTCCCGTGGGCGATCGCCCTCGTGGGCGATCGTCCCGCCCATCCAGCCGCTGCTCGGCGCGCACGTCGCGATGCCCGTGGCTCCACCTCGTGGCCACGCCCATCAGGGGCGCGGGCAACGGCGGCCGGGGGTGCGCTTCCAGGCCCCGAACACCCCGCTCGCAGGGAAGAGCGCGCCACGTTGGCCGGCGAATGGCGCGGCCGCGAAACGGAAGTCGTGGCGACGCTTGCGTCCCGCCTGCTTCGCGAGGTCGATCCAGCCCAGCCAGTCCTCCACGTAGTCCAGCACGGCGGCGACGAGATCCTCCTCGGCCTCGTCGAGAGAGGCGCCCTGCGCTTTGAGCTTGAGCTCGGGGAGTCAGATGTGCGCCGCCCCGGACGGGTCCATGCGGACCTCGGGGGTGAACACGCAGCAGCGCGCCAGGAGCTGCGGTTCGTCGTCGAGGCGCACCACGAGCGCCTTGAAGCCGCGGCGCTCGATGACCGCGACATCGCCCTGCTCGACCTGGTCGAGCAGTGGACTCAGCTTCGGTCTGGCCTGGCTGATCGGGTACTCCTTGATGGCCGTGTCACCCTCCTCCATCGCGGTAGGAGACATCCTGGCACCGGCGTTACATAAGTTACAGTCTGTAACGCCGTTACAGGGCAGCGGTCTCGTTGAATCGAGAGAGAAGTCGATGGCGACCACAAGCAGAGTAGAGGCGAACATGGCGACTGACAAGGATGACGAAGCAGGTGGCCGGT
>JBAXRL010000120.1:0-7361 GCA_037131205.1 Actinomycetes bacterium
CGCTTTCGACTATGCCCCCGCCGGCGGGCCGCGTCCGCTGAGCGCGAACGTCAACATCGACGCCACCGTCTGACGGGAACACAGCCCTTCCACGCTCCCATTTTCACGCGCCGCGGGTGGCGAAGCCGCCAGGGAAACTGAGGGGAAAACAGCTCTTCCACTCTCCCATGTTCACTCGCCGCGGGTGGCGAAGCCGTCAGGGAAACCGAGGGGAACACGGCCCTTCCGCTCCCATCTTCACTCGCCGCGGGTGGCGAAGCCGTCAGGGAAACCGATGGGAACAGAGCGCTCGTTGAAGCCAGCGGTTCCTCACCGGGCGCACCCGGCGGGCGCGCGCGGGCGCGGCGACCCCGGCGGCCGCGGCGCGGGGTAGTACGAAAAGGGAAGATAAGGATTCCCTAACTGTCGGGTCGCGAACGGCCCTCCGCAGGCTCGCTCGCCGGCGGGAAGATAAGGATTCGCCGGAATTCCTTATCTTCCCTCACAGGGCTACCCCGCCGCGGCGGCTCCCGCGGCGGCTCCCACGGCCGCGACGGCTCCCGCGGCGGCTCCCACGGCCGCGACGGCCGCAACCGGGCGGAAGGGGATGGTCGCGTGCACTCACTATCGTCATCTGGGCTGGCAACGTTGTGCCCAGGCCCGCCGAGCGGGGGGAGCGGTCCCTATTACCGCTGGGAAGCGAACTGCCGACGATGTTCCATGAGGGGATCGTGCGCCGCGCGTCGCGCGGAGCCAGGACGAGGGGAGGCAGCGCCATGGACGTGCTCATCGCACACGGCAGCGAAGCTTCACGAGGCAAACTGGCCAGGACCCTTGCGGGCCAGGGGGTCGAGCTGGTGGAGGCCGGGCTGGGGGCCGACGCCCTCGACATGCTCATGGCCGCCAGCGCGCCACCGCTTGCGCTGATCGACTGGGATCTCCCCGGGTGCGATGGCCCCGAGCTCTGCCGGCTGGTGCGCGCGCGGCGCGGCGCCGGTCCCCCGTACATCATCCTGCTGGCGCGCAGCGACCATCGCCTGGCCGAGGGCCTCGAGGCGGGGGCTGACGACTGCGTCCATACTCCCGCCGACGCGGACGAGCTGCGCGCGCGCATCAACGTGGGTCGGCGCTTCGCGGCGCTCCCGTGGGAGCGCGTCGCCCCGGCGGTCAGGGACGACGCGCAGTGCGTGTCCGAGCGCGATACGCACGCCGCGCCCAGGCTCGACGCGCAGCGTTCGCAGGACGACGACGGCGACTGCGGCGCCCTGCCCGCGGGGAAGTTCGAGCTGGAGTCGGTGCTCGTCGCGCAATGACAGGCGGCGCCGGGCGGCCGCCCGGCGCCGAGAAGCGCGCCCGCCGGGCAGCCCGGCGCGCCGCCTCGCCCGGCCTCTTCTCCAGGCGCGCCCGCCGGCCCGACCCGGCCGCGCCTCTGGTGGTTGATATTCAGCCAGTAAGTGGTTGAGATTCGTCCGCTGGTGTTCTACTATCGCAGCCATGCTGCACCGTACCATCACCGCTGAGCTTCTGGCTGCGCTGGGCGACACGCCCGTCGTGGCCCTCAACGGCGCCAGACAGACGGGGAAGAGCACCCTCGCCCGTGCGATGGTCGAGTCCGCCCATCCGGCGACCTACCTGACGATGGACGACGCCGACGTGCTCGACGCGGCGACCGGCGACGCCCCGGCATTTGTCGCTGGTCTGCAGGGATCCGTGGTGCTCGACGAGGTGCAGCGCGCGCCGGGCCTGCTCCTGGCGATCAAGGCGGCCGTCGATCGCGACAGGCTCCCCGGCCGGTTCTTCCTCACCGGGTCCGCGCGGCTGCTGCTGCTGCCGAGACTGGCCGATACGCTTGCCGGCCGCATCGAGGTGCTGACCTTGTGGCCGTTCAGCAGGGGAGAGGTCGCCGGCGTCCGCGACTGCCTGGTCGAGCGCCTGTTCCATCCCGAGGGGTTCGTGCGCTCGCCCACGGCCGACGACGCGCGCCTCGCCCGTGATGCGCTGGCGTCCATGATGGTCGCCGGCGGCTTCCCGGAGGCCGTGGCGCGTGCGTCGGACGCGCGGCGGGCGGCGTGGTTTCGGTCGTACATCGCGACCGTCACCGAGCGCACGGTCCGCGACGTGGCGGCGATCGCCAGCCTGTCCGAGCTGCGCCGCCTGCTCGCCGCGCTGGCGGCTCGATCGGGCGCCCTGCTCAATCTGGCCGATCTGTCGCGCACTCTGGGCCTGCCGCAGACCACGGTCAAGCGCTACGCGGCGCTTCTGGAGATCGCCTTCCTTACGCTGCGTCTGCCGGCGTGGACCGTCAACATCGCCTCGCGGGTCGTCAAGACACCCAAGGTGTACATCGCCGACAGCGGCTTGCTCACCCACCTGATCGGCGCCGATGCCGACCGACTCGCCGACGACCCGATGCTTTTCGGCCAGGTCCTGGAGAGCTTTGTGGTCGCGGAGCTCCGGCGGCAATCCACGTGGAGCTCTCTTGCCGCCGGCATGCACCACTTTCGCACCCATGCGGGGCGAGAGGTCGATGTGGTGTTCGAGGATCCGTCTGGGCGAGTGGTCGGCGTGGAGATCAAGGCCACCACGTCGCCGTCGTCCGCGGACTTCGCCGGCCTGCGGGCGCTTGCCGAGGCGGCCGGCCCGCGCTTCGTGCGCGGGGTCGTGATCTGTCTCTGCGACAGGCCGCTGCTCTTTGGCTCTCGCCTGCAGAGCCTGCCGTTGGCTCAACTCTGGGCGCCGACGCCCGTCGGAAGGAGCCCGGGTGGCCGGGCGCTTCAATGATCGCGTCGAGGCGCGCCCGCCGGCCCGACCCGGCCGCGCCCGAGTCCGGTAGACTGTGCCGGTCAACAGCCCCCGCCAAGATACGCGGGCGCGCGGCAGAAAGGACCGGTCCGCTCATGAGCGCGAAGGTTCTGGTGCTCGGCGGCTACGGCACGACCGGCACGACGCTCAGCGAGCTGCTGCTCGAGTACGGCGACGCGGAGATCGTGCTGGCCGGGCGCAACCGCGCGAAGGGCGAGGAGGCCGCCGCGGCGCTGAACCAGCGGTTCCCGGGGCGCGTGACGGCGCGGGTGGCCGACGCCGCGGACGCGGCGTCGCTGGCCCGCGCCTTCGACGGCATCGACCTGGTCGCCGTGGCCGCCAGCGTGCTGGCGCACGCCGGCGACGTCGCCGAGGCGGCGCTGAACGCCGGCGCCGACTACTTCGACCTGCTGCTCAGCGGCGCGGCGAAGTTCGCCGCGCTCGAGCGGCTGCGCCCGCGCATCGAGCGTGAGGGGCGCTGCTTCATCACCGACGGCGGCATCCACCCGGGGCTCTCGGCGGCGATGATCCGCGCGCTGGCGCCGGCCTTCGGCCGGCTCGAGCGCGCCGACGTCGGCGGCCTCATGCGCGTCGACTGGAACGCCTACGCCTTCGCGATCGACACGATCTACGAGTTCGCCGACGAGCTCAAGGACTACCGCGTCGAGGCGCTCCGCGACGGGGTCTGGACCAAGCTGGCGTGGCGCGACGCCACGCGCGCCTTCGACTTCGGCGCGCCCTACGGCAGCGAGCGCTGCGCCATCATGTTCATGGAGGAGCTGCGGCGGCTGCCCGAGCAGATCCCCACGCTGCGCGACTGCGCCTTCTACGTCTCGGGCTTCAACCGGGTGGTCGACAACGTGCTGATGCCGCTCGGCGTGGGAGTGATGAAGCTGTCGCCGCGCACGCTGGGCAAGCCGTACGCGCGGCTGCTCGCCGGGGCGCTCCGCAGGTACGGCCGCCCGCCGTATGGCACTGTGTGGCAGGTCGAGGCGACGGGGGAGATGGCCGGCGGGATGACGACCGACGCAGATGCGACCGGAGCCGGAGCGGCCGGCGGCGCTGCGAGCGCCGGCCTCCGCCTTTCGCACCCCGACGGCTACTGGCTGACGGCCGCCGCCGCGGCCGCCTGCCTGCTGCAGTGGCTGGACGGCTCGCTGCGCGAGCCGGGCGTGCGCCTGCAGGCCCTGGCGGTCGACCCGGCGCGCCTGCTGCGCGATCTGCAGCGCATGGGCGCGCGGCTCGCCGGCCGCGGGGTGGATGTGGGGGCGCTCCTCGGCGAGGCGCCGGCGCCGGTCTGAACGCATCGGCCGGCCCTCGGCCGACAGTGCCGCCACCGGCATGTGGCGGGATCCGGACTATCACCGGGATCCGCCGGGTGGCCGTTCGTCCTCGACGACGGTCTGACGGCTGCGCTCGGTGGTCTTGTGGCGGCGGCTTCTGCGGTCCCTCACGCGTAGCGGGATCATAGCCGCGACCTGCGGGCTCCGCCCCTTGACTCCGGCTGGGTCCGGTGGCCTGATAGGTTCCGACGACGCAACGCGGGGGGGCTCCCATGGGTGTACAGGATGACGGACGCGGGCGCTGCGCCGCGCGCCGGTCGCGCCGGTTCGGCGGCGGCAAGCTGCCGGTTGTCCTCGCCGTCGCCGCGGCGGCGCTGCTGGGAGTAGCCTTGAGCGGCGCGGGCCCGTTTGGCCCCGGAGCCCGCGCCGCGGGCTCCGGCGGCTCACCGAGCTCCGCCGCCAAGCTCGTTCTGCGCATCGGCGTCACCCAGGACGTCAACAGCATGAACCCGTTCGTCGGGTTCACCGATACCGCCTACGACGTCTACTCGCAGAACTACGAGTTCCTCGTCGAGCGGCGGCCCGAGGACTACATGCCGGGCCCCGACGGCGTCGCCGAGAGCTGGGAGTCGTCGTCCGACGGCAAGACCTGGACCTTCCACCTGCACAAGGGCATCACGTGGCAGGACGGACGGCCGCTCACCGCCGACGATGTGGTCTTCACGTACAACTACATCGTCGACAACCAGATCCCGGCGTACACCGGCGCCGCCGCCGGCATCACAAAGGCGGTCAAGGTCGACGACCACACCGTGCAGCTCGTCACCAGCCGGCCCAAGGCCGACATCCTCAGCATGTGGATCCCCATCCTGCCGAAGCACGTGTGGGAGAAGATCTCGCCCGAGGAGGCGACCGCCTCCTTCGAGAACCCGACCCCCATCGGCAGCGGCCCCTTCCAGGTGGTCGAGTGGAAGCGCGGTTCCTACGTGCGCATGAAGGCGAACAAGAACTACTGGCTGGGCGCGCCGGCGGTCGACGAGGTCATCTACCAGATCTACAAGAACGCCAACACGATGGTCGAGGACCTGGTCTCGGGCACGATCGACTGCGCCCAGGGCATCCCGCCGGCGGCGTTCCGCAAGCTCGAAGCGACGCCCGGCATCAAGGCCATCGCCTATCTCGGGCCCGGCTGGGACCACATGAACTTCAACTGCTACGACAGCCCGGACTCGCGCGGCGCGCCGGTGCTCAGAGACCCGAGGTTCCGCGTCGCGCTCGACTACGCCATCGACCGCGACAAGCTGGTGGCGATCCCCTACGGCGGCCTTGCCGTCCCCGGCTCCACGGTCCTGCCCCCGGGCTTCTGGAAGGATCCCGACTACCACTGGCAGCCTCCCGCCGGCGTGCTGCGGACCTTCGACCTGGCCAGGGCCGGCGCCATGCTCGACGCGGCGGGCTACGTTGACACCGACGGCGACGGCGTCCGCGAGTCCCAGGGCAAGCCCATCAAGCTGCGGCTGTGGGCTCCCACCGGCTCCATCCAGATGCAGACGTCGGCCAAGCTCATCACCGGCTGGTTCAGGGAGCTCGGCCTCGACATCAAGTACCAGGTCGTCGACGAGGGCGTCATCAACGACGGCGTCTGGAACTACGAGGGCGGCGCCTACGCGCCCGACTACGACCTCTATCTGTGGAGCTGGGGCGGCATGGCGGACCCCAGCCAGACCCTGGACTCGTACACCACGGCCCAGATCGAGGGCTGGAACGAGCCCTGCTGGTCGGACGCCGCCTACGACCGCGCCAGCGAGCTGCAGATGCACGAGCTCGACGCGCAGAAGCGCGCCGCCGCCATCGACAGATGCCAGGAGATCATGTACGCGGCGAACCCGCAGGCGGTCACCGTCTACGCCAAGCTCCTGCAGGCGGTCAACACGAGCAGGTGGGACGGCTGGGTCTACTCCACGATCGAGGGCGGCCAGGCGTTCTACAGGCAGGCCAGCCAGAAGACGTTCCTCACCGTTCGCCCGAAGGTCGGCGCGCAGGCGACCGCCGGCTCGCGCGGCTGGATCTGGGGGCTGGTCGCGATCGCCGGGGCCATCGCCATCGTGGTCGTGGTGGCGCTGCGCCGGCGGGCACGCGGCCGCGTGGAAGAGGCCGACTGACGAGGTCGCGCACGGGGACGCCGGGCCGCGCACGCCGGGCCGCGCACGCCGGGCCGCGCACGCCGGGCCGCGCACGCCGCCGGCCGCTTCGCCGTCATCCGGGCGTCCGCCTGACATCTGTGTCTGTCCGCCGCGTCGGTGAGCACTTTCGCGGGATGGTAGGACTGCCCGTTCTGCTAGACTCCAGCGGTCAACAGCCCCCGCCAAGGTACGCGGGCGCGAGAATCGCAAAGGACCGGTGTCCCCATGCAGATCACCCTCCCCGACGGCTCACCCCTGGAGCTCGCCGACGGCGCCACGGTGCGCGACGCGGCGGCGGCGATCGGCCCGCGACTGGCGAAAGCCGCCATCGCGGGCCGCGTGACCGCCGCCTCCGAACCCGACGTCACCCTCCTGGTCGACGTGACCGCCCCGCTGCACGACGGCGAGCGCCTCGACATCGTCACGCTCAAGGGCGACGACCCCGACGCCATCGACGTGCTGCGTCACACGGCGTCGCACATCATGGCGCAGGCCGTCCTCCGCCTCTTCCCGGGCGCCAGGTACGCCATCGGCCCCACCATCGAGAACGGCTTCTACTACGACTTCCAGCTCCCCGAGCCCATCGCCGAGGCCGACCTGGCGCGCATCGAGAAGGAGATGGCCAGGATCGTCAGCCAGAACCTGCCGCTGACGCGCGCCGAGCTGCCGCACGCCGAAGCTCTGGCGGTGTTCGGGCCGGCGGGCGCAGCCGGGCCGGCGGGCGCAGCCGGGCCGGCGGGCGCAGCCGCTCCGGCCGCCTCGGGCGCGGACCAGCCCTTCAAGGTCGAGCTCATCGAGGATCTCGTCGCCGCCGCCGCGGCGGAGGGCGGCGAGGTCCCGACGATCAGCGTCTACGCCCAGGGCGAGTTCATCGACCTCTGCCGCGGGCCGCACCTGCCGAGCACCAACAAGCTCGGCAACGGTACCTTCAAGCTCACCAGCCTCGCCGGCGCCTACTGGCGTGGCGACGTGGCCAGGCCCATGCTCACGCGCGTGTACGGCACGGCCTTCGCCACCAGGGAGGAGCTGGCCGCGCACCTCGAGGCCCTCGAGCTCGCCCGCCAGCGCGACCACCGCCGCATCGGCCGCGACCTCGACCTCTTCAGCTTCCACG
>JBAXRL010000121.1:0-7355 GCA_037131205.1 Actinomycetes bacterium
GCGTCGTGAGATCGGGCATCACGCCGAACCACTCCTGGCCGCCGCCGCGGCAGAAACGGAAGCCGGTGATGACCTCGTCGAAGATGAGCAGCGCGCCGTGCTTGCTGGTCTCGCTGCGCAGCAGCTCGAGGTAGCCGGGCTCGGGCAGGATGCAGCCGGTGTTGAACACGGCCGGCTCCGTGATCACGGCGGCGATCTCGTGGCCGCGCTCGTCCATCAGCCTCTGGAAGCTGTCGCAGTCGTTCCAGGTGAGCACCTCGAGCGTATCGGCGAGCTCGAGCGGCACGCCGGGGCCGGCGGCGACCGGCCGCGGCCGCGCCGCCGGCCCCGCCGCGGCCGGGTCCACGTGGTTGCTCCAGTACACGGTGTCCTGCCAGCCGTGGTAGTGGCCCTCGAAGCGCACGAGGATGCGGCGCCCGGTGAAGGCGCGGGCGAGGCGCACCGCCGTGCCCACGGCCTCGCTGCCCGAGTTGGTGAAGCGCACCATCTCGAGGCTGGGAACGGCATCGACGACCTTACTCGCCGCCTCGATCTCGAGCTCGTAGGGGAGGCCGAAAGAGGTGCCGTATTCGGCGATGGCGGCGGCCACCGCCTGCGTGACCACGGGGTGGCGGTGGCCGAGGATGTCCGGGCCCAGGCCGAGCAGGTAGTCGATGTACTCATGGCCGTCCACGTCGCGCATCCGCGAGCCCGTGCCTTGGGCGATGAACGGCGGATACGGCTTCCAGCCGAACTTGACGGTGCGCGCGCTGCTGCCGGCGCCGCCGGGGACGATCTCGCTGGCCGCCCGGAAGAGCTCGGCGGAGCGGGCGGCGTGGCGCGGGTACTCGGTCTCGAAGTCCATGTGCACCTCGTGGCGGGGGGTGTCAGGCGCCATTCACGGGGGTCACTGCGCCTCGGTGAAGTAGTAGGCCGGGAAGTCGAAGATCCATACCGGATGCAGGAAGAACCCGCCGACGTCGGCGGTGTGCATCGAGCTCACCTTGGGCTGGTAGAGCGGCACGCTCGGGGCCTGCGCCATGATGTCGTTCTGGATCTGCACGAACTGGTCGAGGCGCGCCGCGGCGTCCGTGTTCGCCTGCGCTTCGGCGAGGAGCGTCTCCACCTGGGGATCCCAGAAGAAGCTCGGGTTGGTGCCCTCCTCGATGGCGGAGCTCTTGCTGTACAGCGGGATGATGAAGTCGCTGGGGTCGGGGAAGTCCATCCACCAGTCGTTGAGGCCGAGACCGCAGGCGCCCGGCTTGCCGATCAGCGTCCAGTAGGTGGCGCGGTCGAGCACCTTGAGGTCTGCCTGGACGCCGATCTGCTTGAGGTCCTCCTGGATGGACTGCAGCACCTTTGGCCACGGGTCCACGTTGTGCGAATACAGGGTCGTCTTGAAGCCGCTCGGGAAGCCGGCCTCGGTCAGGAGCGCCCTGGCCGCGGCCACATCGTAGGCGTAGAGCTCGCTGGCGGCGCCGTCCTGATGCCCCGGCAGGCCGGCGGGGTACAGCTGGGTCAGCGGGTCGGCCGAGCCGCTCAGCAGCTTGACGATGCGCACCCGGTCGACGGCCATGCTGATCGCCTGCCTGACCTTCAGGTTGTCGAACGGCTTCACCGTACGGTTGAGAAAGAGGTAGTCGATGGCGATCGAGGGCTCCTCGACGACGAGCTTGGCCGTGTTCGGGTCTGCCTTCACGCGCACGTATTCCGCAGGCGGGATGTAGTCGCCCAGCACATTGACATCGCCGCGCTGCAGCTTGAGCACGGCCGTGGACGGGTTCAGCGAGAGCTCGAAGCGGATGGCGTCGAGGTACACGCTGTCGGGGGCGTAGTAGTTGGGGTTGCGTGTGACGAGGATCTCGCGGCCCGCCGTCCAGTGATCGAACATGAACGGGCCCGTGCCCAGCGGGTGACGGTTGATCTGGCGGCCCCACTTCTCCACCCACTCCCTGGCGACCACGTCGGTGAACGACATCGTCATCGCGCCCAGGAACGCCATGTCGGGCTTCTCGAGGCGGATGACGACCGTGTACCTGTCGGGCGTCTCAAAGCCTTTGATCTCCTTGGCCTCGCCGGCTATGAAGGCCTTGGCGCCGACCACTCCGGTGTAGAAGCCGGTGGCCGGCGCCTTGGGATCGGCCATCATGCGCTCGAAGCTGTACTTGAAGTCGGCCGCCGTGACCTCGCGGTCCACCGGCGGCGCGAACCTGATCCCCTGCTTCAGGTGGAACGTGTAGGTCTTGCCGCCGTCGGCGACCCCGCCGTTCCCCTGGGTAGGCACTTCCGTGGCCAGGTCGGGCAGCATCTCCGTGCCGGCCGTGCCGGAGGCGCCGGCGTACTTGAGAAAGGTGTTGAACATGGTGTGCTCGATGGCCCAGCCCTGGCCCTCCCAGTCGATGGCGGGGTCGAGGCCCTGCGGCTCGCCCTGGTAGGTGGCGACGAGCGTGCCGCCTTTGACCGGCGCGCCGGCGGCGACCGGCGAGGATGAAGCGGACGACGAGCCCCCGCCGCAGGCGCTCAGGGCGAGGAGTAGTGCGGCGGCGGCGACGGCGAGCATCGCGACCGCGAGAGGCCTGAAGCGTCCCTGCATGGTGGCTCCCTTCCGACGGCGCGGACCGCGCCCGAACAGGACTGTTCCGCGGCCGAACATACCATAGCGAAGTGCCTGCTATCATGACGGAACCGGCGGCGCAGGGCCGTCACGAGCACACCCGCGGAGGAACACATGTCAGAGCTCGAGACGCTTCTCGCCGACATGGTCCGCATCGACAGCTCGAATCCCGGCCTGGCGGGCGGGCCCGGCGAGGCGGCTTTCGCCGCTCACCTCGCCGCGCTCATGGAGCGGCTCGGCATGGAGGTCGACCTCTGGGACGCGCTCCCCGGGCGCCCCAACGTGGTCGGGCGCCTGCCGGGCGGCGGCGGCGGGCACAGCCTGATGCTCCTCGGCCACCTCGATGTGGTGGGGCCGTGGGGGCCCGAGGCCTTCACGCCGGTGGTCCGCGAGGGCCGCATGTACGGTCGCGGCGCCGCCGACATGAAGTGCGGCTTCGCGGCGGCGCTGCTGGCCGTCGGGGCGCTCATCGCCGCCGGCCGGCGCCTGCCCGGCGACGTGCTCGTCGCCGGCGTCATCGACGAGGAGTGGGAGAGCGCCGGGGCGGCGGCGCTGCCGGCGCGCTGGCGCCCGGACGCCGCCGTGCTCGTCGAGTGCACCGGCCTCGAGGTCGTCGCCGAGCACGGCGGCTTCGCCTGGTACGAGGTCATCAGCCACGGCGTGGAAGCGGCCGGGGCCGACCCCCAGCACGGCGTCGATGGCATCGCCCTGCTGGCCCCCGTGCTTGCCGGCGTCAGCGCTCTCGACGCGAAGCTCGAGCGCCGGCCGCCGGCCCGCTACGGGCGCGGCAGCATCCACGCCGGTACCATCGCCGGCGGCGACCAGTTGCCGGTGTACCCGGCGCGCTGCGCCCTCGGCGTCGAGCGCTGCCTCATCGCCGGCGAAAGCGTGGCGCAGGCGCAGGCGGAGATGGAAGGCTTGCTCGCGGCGGCGCGGGAGGCGGACCCGCGCTTCCGCGGCGACCTGCGCACGGTGGTCGCCCGCGAGCCGCTGGAGCAAGCGGCCGACGAGCCGGTGATCGCCGCCGTGGCCGCCGCGGCCGCCGCGGTGCTCGGCCGGCCGCCGGTGGTGCGCGGCGACATCGCCTGGGGCGACTCCGGCCTGCTCGTGAAAGCCGGCATCCCGTGTGCGACCTTCGGCCCCGTGGGGCACGGCGAGCACACGTCCGACGAATGGGTCGACCTCGCCTCAGTGGCGACGACCGCCCAGGTGCTCGAGCGCACGGCGCTCGGCTTCTGTGCGTGAGCCCGCGCGCCGGCGAACGCTGACGCGCGCCGCCGTCCGCGCTATCCTTACGCGGTGAAGTGAAGCACGGGCCGGCGCCTGCTCGCCCGCGGATCGGAGGAGTCGGTATGCACGATCGTCACGACGGCATCCGCCGGATCGCCGCACCCGCACGACGCGCCGCGACAGCGGCGCTCGCGCTCGTCGCCCTGTGCGCGCTGCTCGCGCTCGGCCTCGGCGCGGCCTCGCCGGCCGGGGCGGCCACGCCGCCCGGCGCCGGCGCGATGTCCGGCCCCGGCGCGGCGCCCGGCGCCGTGCGGTCCCCGGCTTCCTCCCCGGCGCCCACCGCCGCGTGGACGGTCATGGTCTACATGGACGGCGACAACAACCTCGAACGCTGGATCACGCACGACCTCGACACGGAGCTGGCCGTCGTGGGCTCCAGCCCCGAGGTGCAGGTGGTGGCGCTCGCCGATCGTGGGCAGCGCCCCATCGCCGCCGACGGCGGCTGGACCGGCGCCCGGGTCTTCCACGTCACCGAGGGCATGAAGGCGACGGCCGAGAACGCCGTCGCCGACTGGGGCCCCATCGACATGGGCTCCCCGCAGACGCTCGTCGACCTCATCGCCTGGACGCGCGCCAACTACCCGGCGCGGCGCTACGCTCTCTACTTCTGGGACCACGGCTGGGGCTGGTGGCCCGGATACACCATGCACGACGTGACCAGCAACGACACCCTCGACATGGACGAGATCCGCGACGCCATGCAGCGCACGGCCGGCGTCGACATGGTGGGCATGGACACGTGCATGGGCCAGATGATCGAGGTCGAGGCCACGTTCCGCGGCTTCGCCCGCGCCATCGCCGCCTCGGAGGACGCGATCGGCTACACGGGCGTCGAGTACGCTGAGGTCCTCAGCAAGCTGCAGGAGCGCCCGGCGATGAGCGCCTTCGACCTCGCCATAGCGAGCGCCGCGAGCTACCGGACCGGTCACGACAAGTGGACGCTCGCCAGCTCGGCGGTGGCCCTCGACTGGCGCTGGGACAGACTGGTCACCCAGGTCGATCTGCTGGCGTGGAAGCTGCGCGCGGGGCTCGGCAAACACCGCGCCGACTACGAGGCCGCCTACCGGCGCGTCGCGACCACGATGTTCGGCGACGCCACCAATGTCGATCTGTACGACGCCGCGCTTCAGCTGCGCAGGCACGTCGACTCGGCGCCCATCAAGGCCGCGTGCACCGCCGTGATGGAGGCTGTGGACCGGGCGGTGCTGTACGAGTGGAGCACCGCCGCCGAGGGCCGTCTGCACGGCATCGGCATCTACTGGCCGAGCGCGCCGGCGCCGCCACGCCCCGGCTCGAGCTCCATCGAGTGGTGGGACTTTTCCTACTATTCGTCTGCGCTCATCTTCACGCGCCTGACGACCTGGGAGGACTTCCTCATCTACTGGGGTGGGTGACGCGGACGGCCGCAATGGCGAGCTCCGCGCGGGCGCTGTAAGCTACGCCGGACTGAAGGATCGTTCAATGTCTGCGGGGGGGCGGGAATGAGCTACGACCTGGACGGCGGGACGGTCGTCGTGAGCGGCGCGGCCGGGGGCATCGGCGCCGCCGTGGCGCGCCGCTTCGCGGCCGCCGGCGCCACCCTCGTGCTCGGCGACCTCAACGCCGTCGCTCTCGAAGCGCTCGCCGGCGAGCTGGCCGCGCTGACCACGGTGCATGCGCTCACCTGCGACGTCAGCGTGCCCGCCGACTGCCGCAACCTCATGGACACCGCGGCCGCCGACTCAGGCCGTGTGGACGTCGTCGTCAACACGGCCGGCGTCTGGACCGAGGGCCCGAGTGAGCAGACCACGGAAGAGGAATGGGACCGCACCATCGACGTGAACCTCAAGGGTACCTTCTTCTGCTGCCGCTACGCGATCCCGCATCTCAAGAAGACCGAGGGCTGCATCATCAACCTGAGCTCGGACGCGGGGGTGGTGGGCACGCCGGAGACGGCCGTGTACACGGCCTCCAAAGGCGGCGTGAGCCTGCTCACCAGGTCGCTGGCCCTCGAGCTCGCCCCGTTCCTGGTGCGCTGCGTCGCGGTGTGCCCCGCCGACGTGATGACGCCGATGCTCGAGGGCCAGGCGCGCGACTTCGGCGGCGGCGACCCAGAGGGCTACTACAAGCGCCTGCTGGCCAGCTATCCGCAGAGGGGCAAGGCGCGCTTCATCACGCCCCAGCAGGTCGCCGAGCTCGTCTTCTACCTGTCCAGCCCCGCCGCGGCGCCCATCACGGGGGCGCTCATCAGCATCGACTACGGCACCTCCGCCGGCTACGGCTACGGGTGATGCGGAGGAGCGCCGACAGACCCGGCGCCGTTCGCCTCCCGGCGGGCCTCGCCGCCGGCCTGCTGGTGTTGCTTGCGGCGCTCTGCGCCCTCGGCGCGGCGCCGCCGCGCGCCGCCGCGGTGTTCCACGCCGACGACGACTGGCGGCACGTGAAAGCGGTGCTCGCAGCGCTGGAGCGGCATCCGGGCGTCACCCCCATCGTGTACCTGCTGGGCGGCTCGTCGGCGCGCGAGTGCACCGTCTCGGACGCCGACTGGCGCGCCGAGATCGCGCGCCTCGGCGCCCCCGACGTGCGCGCCTGCAACTTCGGCTCCGCCAGCCAGAGCTATGCCCAGGGGATCACCGTGGTGCAGCGCTCGCCGCAGGTCCCGACAATTGTGCTCATCGGCGTCAACGTGGGCCGCTACACGCCGCCGTACCAGGAGGACACCACGGCCACGGCGGAGCCCCCCAAGGCGGCGAAGGGCGCCTACGACCAGCACCGCTTCCTCAAAGGCGGCCTGCCCGACTCCGTCAAGCTGCCGCTGGTGGGCAAATGGCTGCGCGAGCGCTACCCGGTCTTCAAGAAGCGGTACGCCCATCACGCGGCGCTGCTCCCGCAGCTCGTCGAGGCTTGTCGGGAGCGTGGCTTCCACCCAGTCGTCGTCGAGCTGCCGCTCAACCTGCCCATCGTCGGCGACGCCTGGGACGCGCCGCGCGCCAGATACCGCGCGGGCTGCCGCGCCGTGGCCAGGAAGTACGACATCCCCTACATCGACTTCGTCGGCGACCTTCACCTCGTGAGCGCCGACTTCTACGACCTCTCGCACCTGGTCTCGCCGGGACGCGTGAAGTGGCAGCACAGGCTGTCGCACCTCATCGTCACGCGCCTGCGCCAGTACCACGTCGATCCCATCACCCCACAGAAGGAGAGCGCGCCGGACAATGGCTGACAAACCGTTCATCCACCCCTACATCCCGAACTCCGTGCCCGAAACCAAACAGGCGATGCTCGACGAGCTCGGCCTGAGCAGCGTCGAGCAGATCTACGCCGAGATCCCCGAGCGCCTGCGCTGCAAAGAGCCTCTCGACATCCCGCCGGCGATCCTCTCCGAACGCGATCTGCGCAAGCACGTCCAGGGCCTGCTCGACCAGAACGTCTCCAGCATCGACTACCTCAACTTCTGCGGCGCCGGCTGCTGGCAGCACCACGTGCCGGCGAT
>JBAXRL010000122.1:0-7338 GCA_037131205.1 Actinomycetes bacterium
AGCCACAACGTCATGGTCAGCGGCCTGTTCCCCAAGCACATGGGCTGGTCCGACGAGGCCATCCGCGACGTCGACAACGTCCTCGGCTACGGCGCGGACGCCATCGTCACCACCGGCGACCTGGGGACCGATGCCTTCGTGAAGCTCATCGAGAACATGGACTACCCCAAGCTGGGTGACTACCTCCACGCGAAGTTCCCCGGCAAGATCGTCGCCAACGTGGGCCAGAAGAGCTATCAGGTCGAGTCGATGGCGGCCTCCAGCTCGGACTTCTGGGTGCGGATGGACAGCGCGAAGGCCACGACCACGTTGCTCGACCCGACCGTCGTCCCGTGGGTCGGCGAGTACCGCGGGCCTTCCGGTCAGTTGCCGTCCTACATCTCCAGCGACGATCGCTTCCTCATCAGCGCCGGCAACCCGAGCGACACCTACGACACGACTTCCACGGCGCCGGCCTGGATCATCCCTGAAGACGGCCGCTACGTGCCGGGCACGTACGCCGGCCATGAGAGCGGCGACAATTGGGTCGCCGACGCCGCCACCAAGATCATGGACAACGAGGACTGGTCGGGGCTCTGGGTCACGTTCAGCGCCATCGACAGGATCGGCCACATGTGGGGTGGCGGCGCAGTAGACAACGTCGGCACCTATCAGTGGGACCCGGCAAGCATCCTGAACACCGTTCACATGCCGTGGATCGCGAAGAACGCCGACGATCAGCTCGGCAAGCTCATCGCGAAGCTCAAGGAGAAGAACCAGTTCAACGACACGCTGATCATCGTGACCGCCGACCACGGCTCCACCTACGGGGCGGGCCCCGACGGCTTCAAGGGCGTCAATGAGCTTAACGCCGGCAACGATCACAACTGGTACGCTGGTACCTGGCACGCCGGCTCCAGCACCGAATCCACGAGCACCGGCCCGCCTGCCCTCAAGCCTCTGATGGATACCGGCAACGTCCTGTTCAGCTACCAGTCGACTGCCATTGAGACGTGGCTCATAGACAAGACCATCGTCGAGAAGCGTGCGGCCGCGGCCGTCATGGAGACGCTTCCCGGCGTGATCGCCACCTACATCACGCACGACGACAGGTACAAGCTCTACTCGTCGCTGGCCACGATGACCGCCGCCGAGAAGACCTGGTGGACGGCGCACGGCCAGGAGCTCGTCAACACGATGGCCTGCTCCGGTTCGGCCGACGTCGTCGGCCTGCTCGCCGACAAGACCAGCTACGGCGCCTTCGGCGATCACGGCGGCGCCCAGAAGGACGTGCAGCGCATCCCGATGGTGTGGTACGTGCCGGGGATACAGCACGCTGTGGACAACAAGACGGCCATGCGGCTTGTCGACATCATGCCGACGATCCTCAAGACCATGGGCATCCCCGCCAGGATGTCGGACCCCATGGACGGGAGCGCGTACACGCTGCCGCTTCCGAAGTGACCACGAAGGCATCTGTGTAGGATGACCTGCCCGGCCGCCGGGGCGCATCGCGCCCCGGCCGCCGTCGGGCGTGCGGCCGCTGTGCTCTGGTCAGGCGAAGGGTAGCCAGCGTCGATGGAGTCCGTGGGTAGAACGAGGTTGACGAAGGCCTGCACGAGGCCCTCGACCACGACCGCATCGGCAGTGCCCTCGAGAAGAGGGCCAAGACGCGGCAGCGTACGGCCACTGGGCGGACCCTTCCTGGTGCCCCCGCTCACGCCGCCGATTCAAGTCCGCCGTCGCCGATGCCGAGTACGGTAGCGACGATTGGGCGTGTACGCGCGATGGAGTGGCAAAGCAAAGTCGTTGCACGTGCAGTCGTCGTGCGGGGACGCCGCCCGGAGGAGCTCTGGACCGGAGCCCTGCGCGGCTTGCTCAACGGCGTGACGCCCGGCGTCGCACCTTCACTGGGGGGTACCACATGAGGCAGTCCGCGACACGCACCGGCAAGCCGGCGGCTCGCCAGCGAACGTGCAAGCTCCTCGCTCAGACGTTGATCGTGCTGACGCTGGCCTTGGCGTTGCCGAGCGGCGTCCAGGCCTCGCTCGCCATCGGCAACAACGGCTCGTTCACGCAGTGCTGGAGGGACCGCGCGCCGGTGCCCACCGTCGCCTTCGCCCATGCCGTGCGTGGCCAGGCGGCAAGCGCGGGCGGCATTGTGAAAGCCGGCATCGGCGCCAGCGCGGTGACGGACGGTGTCACGACATCGCCGACAGCACCCACGGTCACGAGCTTCACTCCGACCTCCGGCCCGGAGGGCGCCACTGTGACTATCACCGGCACGAGCTTCGCCGATGCCAGCAAGGTCACTTTCAGCGGCACCTCCTCGACATTCAAGGTGCTCAGCAGCACCCGGATCACAGCCATCGTGCCGACCCGCACCGCCAGCGGCAGGATCGCCGTCACCAATCCCGTCGGCACGGGCTCGAGCTCCACCGATTTCACCGTGATCCCGACGCCCGCAGTCACGAGCTTCACCCCGCCCTCGGGCCCTGTGAGCACCGTCGTGACCATTGACGGCAGAGGCTTCGCCGGGGCCACCAAGGTCACTTTCAACGGCACCGCCGCGACCTTCAGCTTGGTCAGCAGCGCGCGGATCTCTGCGACGGTGCCGATTGGCGCCACGAGTGGGAGAATCGCGATCACCACCCCCGGCGGCACAGCCACGAGCGCCACCAGCTTCACCGTGGCTCAAGCGCCCACGGTCACGGGCTTCACCCCGACCTCGGGCCCTGTGGGCACAGGCGTGACCATCAGCGGCAGCGGCTTCATCGGCGCCACCAGGGTCACCTTCAACGGCACATCGGCGACGACTTTCAGGGTGGTCGGCAGCACGCAGATCACGGCCAGCGTGCCGACTGGCGCCACCACGGGCAAGCTGGCCGTCGCCACTCCCGGCGGTACCGCCGCGAGCGCCACCAGCTTCGCGGTCACGTCGTCGCCGGCATCGCCCGCCGTTACGAGCTTCACCCCGACCTCGGGCCCGGTGGGCGCCAACGTGACCATCAGCGGCAGCGGTCTCACCGGTGCGACCAAGGTCACCTTCAACGGCACAGGGGCGGCCTTCAGCGTGGTCGGCAGCACGCGGATCACGGCCACTGTGCCGACAGGCGCCACCAGCGGCAGGATCGCCGTCACGACTCCTGGCGGGACCGCCAGCAGCTCCTCGAGCTTCATCGTGGTCGCGGCGCCCTCGATCACGAGTTTCACTCCGACGGAGGGCCCGATTCGTACTGACGTGAGTGTCGCCGGCAAGGGCTTCACCGGCGCCACCAAGGTCACCCTCAACGGCAAAGCGACTACCTTCCGCGTACTCAGCGCCACGCAGATCAAGGCCACGGTGCCGGCCGGCGCCACCACGGGCAAGATCGCCGTCACGACCCCAGGCGGGACGGCCACCAGCGCCACCAGCTACACCGTGACCCCGGCGCCCACGGTGACGAGCTTCACTCCGACCTCGGGCCCGGTGGGTACCAACGTGACCGTCAGCGGCAAGGGATTCACAGGCACGACCGCGGTCACCTTCCACGGCGCCGCGGCAAACTACAACGTGGTGAGCAGCACGCGGATCACGGCCACCGTGCCCGCCGGCGCCACCAGCGGCACCATCGCCGTCACGAACCCCGGCGGCAAGGGCGCCAGCGCCACCAGCTTCACCGTGATCGCGGCCCCCACGGTGACGAGCTTTGCCCCGACTTCTGGCCCGGTGGGCACCAAAGTGAGCGTCAACGGTACGGGCTTCACCGGCGCCACTGCGGTTACTTTCGGCGGCAGGGCGGCCACCTTCAGCGTGGTGAGCGGCACGCGGATCACAGCCACCGTGCCGACCGGCGCCACTACGGGCAAGATCGCCGTCACGACTCCAGGCGGGACGGCCACGAGCGCCGCGAGCTTCACGGTCATCCCTGCGCCCGCTATCACCTACTTCACACCGACCTCAGGCCCGGCCGGTACCGTTGTGACGCTGATCGGTAGCGCTCTGAGCGGCGCCACCGCGGTGAGCTTCAACGGTGTCAGGGCCACCTTCAGTCTGATCAGCGACACTCAAATGACGGCCACGGCGCCAGCCGGCGCCACCAGCGGCCGCATCGCCGTCACCACCCCCGGCGGCAGCGGCTCGAGCGCCGCGAGCTTCACCGTGATCCCGAAGCCCACCATCTTCAGGCTCAATCGCACCTCCGGCCGGCGCGGCGCGACCGTGACCATCGGCGGCAGCGGCTTCGGCGCCCCGCGCGGCTCGAGCGCCGTGAAGTTCGGCAACACGATGTGCAGCAAGTACCTCTCCTGGAGCGATAGGCAGATCAAGTGCAAGGTGCCGGCTGAGGCCGGCTACGGCAAGGTCAAGGTCACGGTGACGACCTTGGGCGGCACGAGCAACGCGATGGGGTTCAGGGTGAAGCGGTAGAGGCCCCGAAGATAGTAGTGACGAAGCGCTCGAGAGACGCGACACGATCGCAGGCGTGCGCCGCTTTGTTCCAGGCATGAACGGGGTCTGGGATCCGGCCAATTGAAGGACGCAGGAGGGGGCAGCATGACACGCTCACGCTCTCGTGGTAACAGGGCAAAGGCGTCACGTGGGCGTGGCTCGACCGCCTGCGCCGCCATCATCGTGCTACTCGTCCTGACGCTCGGCGGCAGTGCCTGCGCCGGCGGCGGCAGTGAAAGCGGTGGCCCAAAGGCCGGCAGCAGTTCACCGGCCGCGATCGCGAGCAGCCCGGCGCCGGTCGAGCCTGTCGCCCTCTTCCCCGCGAAGGTGAACGGCAAGTACGGCTACATCGACGCCTCGGGCGCCATGGTGATCAAGCCGCAGTTCGACGACGCCTTCACCTTCTCCGAGGGCTTCGCGGCCGTCTCGGTCGACGACAAATGGGGCTACATCGACGCGCGCGGCACGCGAGTGATCGAGCCACGGTTCCTGGACGAGGATCTCGCCGGCTTCTCCGAGGGTCTCGCAGCCGTCTGGAGCCGCCGTGGGTGGGGCTTCGTCGACACGCTCGGCAAGATGGTGATCGCGCAGCAGTTCGACGAGGCCCAAGGCTTCTCCGAAGGTCTCGCGGCCGTCTCCGTCGACGGCCAGTACGGCTTCATCGACACGAGCGGCAAGATGGTGATCGAGCCGCAGTTCGGCGGCGCCTTCAGCTTCTCCGAGGGCCTCGCGGCCGTCTCGGGTGGCGGGTGGGGCTTCATCGACAAGAGCGGCAAGATGGTGATCGAGCCGCAGTTCGACAACGACTCTTGGTCTGTGGGCTTCTCCGAGGGTCTTGCAGCCGTCATGGTGGACGGCCAGTGGGGCTACGCCGACAAGACCGGCGCGGTGGTGATCCATCCGCAGTTCTCCGGGGCATCGGACTTCTCTCAGGGACTCGCGCCGGTCAGGGCAGACCACGGCAGGTACGGCTTCGTCGGCACCATGGGTTGGCTGGAGATAGAGCCGCGATTCGGCCAGGCCTCCGGCTTCTCTGAAGGTCTCGCGGCCGTCTCGGTCCACGGTCAGTGGGGCTACATCAACGCGAGCGGCGCGACGGTGATCGAGCCACGGTTCACCTACGCGTCTGACTTCTTCCAGGGACTCGCCGCTGTCGAGGTGAACGGCGAGTCAGGCTACATCGACAAGACAGGCGCGATGGTGTGGCCGGCCGCGCCGGCCCCGGTCCCACTCCCCACGAAGATCGCGGCGACCCGTCTCGCCTTCGTCAGGGACGACAACATCTGGACCATCGCCGCCGATGGCGCCGATCCCGAACAGCTCACCCGCGGCAGCGCCCAGGACGTCCTGCCCACGTGGTCTTCGGACGGCAAGACCATCGCGTTCGTGCGCAGCACGGAGGTCGGCGAGACAGCCGCCATCTGCTCGGTGCCCGCCGCTGGCGGGAAGGTGAGAACGCTCCTCCGCGACGCCGTCCCAGGCGCGGACTACTCGTACGTGGGCGGCCTGGCCTTCGCGCCCGACGGCAAGCAGCTGGCGTTCTCGGACACCTACGGCAGCACCTCCAACAACACCCAGTACAGCCAGGTCACCAGCATCGACCTCGCGAGCGGCGAGACGACGGTCCTCCTGGAGCGCTCCAACGGATTCGGACGCACCATCGACGCCTCCTGGGGGCTCTCCTGGTCTCCCGACGGCACGACGCTGCTGATCTCGCAGGCCGGTTTGGACGCGGAGGGCGGGCAGACGTGGCTCTTCGGGCTGACCGATGGCAGCCTTCGCAAGCTGCCCATCGCCGATGCGTCGGATGCCGCCTGGTCCCCGGACGGCACGTCCATCCTCGTCTCGACGTTCACCCAAAGCCGCTCTCGGATCCTTCTCGTGCGACGCGACGGCACAGTCATCCGCACTCTCGCGAGGGGCGGCGGCTGGGACGGTGCTCCGAGCGTCACGGAAGCGCGCTTCTCAGCCGACGGCGCCTGGATCGCCTACACGAAGAATGGGCGCGGTGTCTGGCTCATGAAGGCCGACGGGAGCGGCAAGCACGGGTTGACGAGCGGTTCGTTGCCTGCTTGGCCGTGACGACCCGTTGGGGAGTGCGCGGGGTACAGGGAATGCCCTGCACACCTTTCCCCGCTGGGCTCATACCCACCGCTGTTGCTCGTGCTCAGCGCCCGGACGTTCACTCTGTCGCAGACAACTGGCACGCAGGCGCGAAGGTGAAGATGCAACACTCGACGGATCGATAGTTTCTCGCGCACGGCAAGCAGGGCTGTCAGAAGGTCGCGGCAAGAGTCAGTCGCTCGGCGGAAGCGCCAAGGGGGAAAGCCCCGCAGGCAGGCTTCGGCCAGCGCGGTGCACGCGCTCCTCAAACTCGGCGTCATACGGCATCTGCACAATCTGCCCGCGCGTGAGCCACGTGTAGACTGCCCACAGCCAGTAGGGAGCGATTCCGCCGATCTTCAGCGGCTCAGCACCGTCAAGGTAGAGCACCAACCCATCGGGGTAGATCTCGATCTTTCGAATGTGGTCGAACCAGATGTCCCTCCAGCCTGTCTGCCCCGCCATGCCGAAGCGGCCGTTGGTGATGTGGAGCACGCCGTTCTCGACGAATCTCCATTGTGGAGCAGCCTGCGCGGCCGCTCTGCTCTTCTTGTGCTGGTTGAAGAGCGCGCTACCTCCGAGGGTCGCCCCGAGAGCGGCAACCCCCAAGACCGAGCCCCCACCGACGGCGAGATAGGACTTGGAGTACTGCACATCGGCACCGCAGAACACCCAAGCGCCGTAGGGCACCTCGTAGTGGAGGCACTCGCCTTCGACCAAGGTGATGCCGGAATCCGCCACCACCGGCACGGGACGTCCGGCAACGAGATGGGCAGCCAACTCGAGCGTCGCCAGACGATCGACATCGTCGGCCGAGAGCTGTTCCA
>JBAXRL010000123.1:0-7327 GCA_037131205.1 Actinomycetes bacterium
CTGCAGCAGTCGGGGGGCGCAGGGGTCGAAGCCCCCTTGCGCGCCCGTCGGAGCATAACGGAGCGGGCAGCAGCCCTCTTGCAGGTCCCCGCCCCATTCACAAAGCCGAAGGAGTGCATGCCCCTTGCCTTCCGCGGCTGGGTCCGTGGACCACGCCTTCCTTCACGGATTCCCGACGGCTAAGGGCCAAGGGATCAAGGGGTGGTGGGGGGGCATGCATCAGGCTTTTCTATACGGGCTGCACCTATCGGTGCAAGATGTGTAGTCACATCCCCAGCTTCCTCCGGCCACAGCGTCCAGCTCGGCATCGCCCAGCTCCTGCAGCGAGGCGATCTCCTCGGCGCTGCAGTCGAAGCCTTCGGCGAGGATCAGCGCCATCCGCGCCTCCACGTCCTCCTCCGCCATCACTCTGGCGCTGAAGGCCTCGTCGCTCTTCATCCTCTCGACGAACGCCTTGGCTTGATCTACCGACATCAGGTGCTCCTCTCGCGCTGCGTTGCATGGTGGCCGCTGCTGCCCAGCACTGTACACCGTTTCCCCTTGCCTTCCCTCACGGATTTCCAAGCGCCAACGGCCAGGGTTCACGGGATCACGGGATCACGGGATCACGGGGTAGGAGGCTACGCGGGGATCTCCCCGGGGCGCGGGTGCGGCATCACCTCGAGCGCTCACCCGGTGTGCATGCATCCTCAAGAAGTGGGGCGCCACTGTCGATACTTGAGAGGCAAGCCCGGCGGGGCGCCGAGCGTCGGCCTCCCGGCAGCGCTGAGAAAGGTGGAACGATCATGCGAGGCAACAAGTCCATAGTCCTCTTCCTGACCCTGCTCGCCGCGGGGCTGCTTCTGGTGGCCTGCGGCGACGCGGCGCAGACGGAGGAAGGCGCCGCCACGGAGAAGGCGGCGATCACGGCGTACTGCGACGCGAACGGCATCACCATGGCCGACCTCGTCGTCTCGGGCGAAGACGGCGAGGGCGACAAGCCCACGGTGAGCGTGCAGGACCCGAGCTGGCAGATCGATTACGCGTTCCCGGCGGCCGAGGAGGGCGCGGGGTCCTTCTTCCTGCTCCACAAGGCGGACGCCGGCTGGACCGTCGTCGCGGCCACCAAGGAGGTCGGCTGGACCTCCGCGCAGCTCAAGGAGCTCGGCGCGCCCACCGACATCATCATCGATCCGACGCGGGAGCCCGCGGCGACACAGAAGCAGGCCATCGTGGCGTACTGCACGGCGGCCGGCATCGACATCCCCGACATGGTGGTCAACACCGAGGACGCCGACAGCGAGCCACCGATGGTGAGCAAGGAGGACCCGAGCTGGGAGATCGACTACGCGTTCCCGGCCGACGCGGAGGGCAGGGGGGTCTTCTTCCTCGTCCACAAGGCGGACGGCAACTGGTCGGTGGTCTCAGACACCGGGCAGGCCGGCTGGACGGCGAAGCAGCTCAAGGACCTCGGCGCGCCGGCTGACCTCGTTCTCGACGCCACGCAGTAGGGCGCCGGGCGCGGCAGGACACGGACTATGCGGGGCCGCGCCGCGTTCTTCCCCGCCCGCCGAACAGCACGAGCCCGACCGGCCAGAGGTACCGCGTCCCGCAGGCCCACACGATCGCCAGCGTGACGAAGAACGCCGTGCCGGTGAGCAGCGCGATCTCGACGAGCTGCGGCGCCTGCGGCCAGGCCTTCTGCCAGAGCGGGTCGGCGTAGTGCACCACGGCCACGTGAGCGACGTAGACGCCGAACATGAGGGCGCCCCAAGCGACGATGGTCCTCCCCGCCACGCTCCGCCGCCACACCTCCTCCCACCCGGCGAACACGCCGAGCAGGGCGCAGGCGCCGACGAGCTGGTAGGGGAGGCCGCTGAGCAGGAAGTAGTCGCGCGAGGCCGCGCCGAAGTGCGCCACCTGGTAGCGCATCTCGAGGTAGTACGGCACGAAGAGCACGCCGGCCGCCGCCAGCAGCCACCAGCGGCGGCGGCGCATCCACTCCATGGCGCCGGGGCGGTAGCCGAGCCAGATGCCCCACACGAAGAACAGCGCCCACGCGAGGCAGAGCTTGCCCCAGTGCCACTCGAACGCGTGGCCGTCCGCGCCGGAGGTCCAGAGCAGGTACTCCGAAACGCCGTAGAACGCCACCGAGCTCACGGCCGACAGCCCGAGGACCCACGCCAGCAGGCGCGGCCCGAACCAGCGCGCCAGCAGCGTGTACAGCACGAAGAACTGCAGCAGCACGAAGATGAAGTAGAGGTGCATCTCGCCGGTGAGCAGGCCGAAGAGCGCCCAGGGGTCGCGGATTGAGCCGCCGTTGGCGAGCGTGAACATCCAGAAGTAGACGACGTTCCAGAGGAAGAACGGCAGGATGAGGCTGAGCGCCCGGGACGACCAGAACCGCCGCGCATCGAGCCGGTAGGCCGGGTCACGGTGCTTCACGCCGATCAGGTAGCCCGAGATCATGAAGAACGCCGGGACGACGAAGCGGATCAGCGTGGAGAGAAACACGGTGACGCCGGTCGGGCCCGAGCGCATGGCAGAGATGTCGGTGGCGTGCGCCACCACCACGAAGAAGATGCAGAAGACGCGCACGACCTCGAGGTAGGCGAGCTTCTGCTTCGCGGGCCTCTCCGCCACGTCCGCGCTCACCGCGGGTGCGCTCGCGCCCTGCATCGTCGTCGCCACCGTGCCTCCCATCGCCCGCCGTGCCGTCGCCCTGTCGATCGGCGCGCGGCTCCCCACACCGAGGTCCGCGCGGCTCAGGCTACGTTAGCATGAGGACGGCACGACCGCCGAGTCCAGCCGGCGCGGCGGCGATGCGCGCGGCCCGTCCACGTCAACCTGGACGCAGCCCCTACCTGGTGATGATGAGATAGGCCAGCACCGCGCAGAACACCGAGAACTGAACGATCGCGCTCGCTACGTCCAGGCTCCGCACGCTGTGGACGACCCCGTTCTCATGCTGCTTCAGCCTGTGGTTGCTCCAGATGATCTGCAGCAGGGTCACGATGATCATGGCGTAGGCGAGGACGTAGATCTTGTCCATCAGGACGAGGTGGGAGAGCTCCGGCAGATTGGACGAGTACGAGACCTGGAGGAAGACCGTGGTCAGCAGAGCAGTGGCGGGCATGCCGGTGCGCAGATCGATCCAGTGCGGCCGCAGCAACAACGCCAGCCAGTTCGTGAGCAGCACGATTACCAGCGGGAACAGCAGCTTCCAGTAGAAGTAGCTGATGTCCCGTTCGATCTCGACCGAGTAGACGAGGCTGGTGAACTGGGTCGCCCGCAGGCCCGCTGAGGAGTCGCCGAAGTTGGTCTGGTAGTCGTGGACGAACGTCTGCGATGTGAGGCTCGAGACCGTCCAGCCGGGGATGATCATGCTGGCGTCCACCCCGGCGTTCTCGGTGTCGGCGACGTACACCACCTCGTTCACGGTCCGGCGGGTGTCCTCCATATACAGGGCGATCTGCTGGTTGTCCAGGGGGTACTGGCGCAGATCGTATGGCTGGTAGAACCGCCCGTTGACGCGCATCTCCTGGTACTTGGAGCCGTCGGGGAGCGTCTTCGGCTTCACGAAGGCTTTGGTCGTCTTGAGCTGCCAGTCCTCGACGGCATTGGCGAACTCGAGCGTGTCCGTCGGGTCGGCCGCGCCCCTCCACTTGAACCAGACATAGGCGGTGATGAAGCACGTGCTGGACTGAAACTCGATGCCATAGATGTTGACCCAGTAGGCGCCGACGGTCACCAGCTCCGCGGTGGCCGGCGCCTTGCCCATCGGCAGGTACTTGCCGCTGACCAGGTCCGAGTGCGCGTGGGGGGCGCCGAGGCTCGCGGCCCGGGCTCGCGCGGCGGAGCTCGCGGCGAGGGACGTGACCAGGCACAGCGCGACGATCGCCGACGCAACGATGCGAGCGTATCGACGTCTCACGACGTAGCGCCTCCCCCACGCTGAACTGAACGGCTTCGACCGAGACCGGGGTGAGGATACTCGGAACCCTGTGACAAAGCCACGTGTACCCAACCAGAGGGGAGCAAGCCGGCGACATCCAGTCGATGAAAGCATTGCCCCACGACGCGCGGTGTCGAGTGGCGAGTCGTGGAAACGCAGAGATGGACGATGAAGGGATGCTACGGCTCGCTCGTGGTGACCTGTGCCCCGGCAGCCCGGAGGCGATGCCGGCGAGGCGCTCCTCGACGTCTGCGGTCAACTGCGATGAGCTCGCACCGCAGCAACGAAGCGGGGCAGGCCCAGCGCGTGCCGGGTCAGGAGATCCTCCACGGTCATCGGCGGTGCGATGTAGCGCGCGACCTGTCGTGCGAGCGCCGCTTCGACCGCGCCGGAGTCGCTGAGTCAAATCAAGCACTCTCGTCCGAAGGTAGCACATGAGGCACCTTCTCCAGTCTCCGCTTCAGCCTCTTCGCATTCATCGGGGGAATCACCGTGGTGACGTGATTGCGTCTTCTGTCGCCACTCTCCGCTGGGAACATGTGCACCCCCACAGCGACATAGGCAGCGCGGCTTCCATGGTCAGGTTCAACCTCAAGATACGCTGTGAGGGCCGGGGCGGCGTGGCGAGAGGGCCGCCACGGCGGCGAGGGCGCGCTGGGCGTCCTGGGCCGCGGCGAGGTCGTCGCTCGTGTAGGAGACGACGAGTTCGAGGCTCAGCTGAGCGGCCGCGGCGGCGGCCAGGGCGGAGCGCCGCCGCAGCTCGCGCACCTGACGGAAGAGCGACGCGAGATCGGCCTGCGCCCGCTCGCCTGAGCCCGGGAGCGGCTGCGCCGCCGCCCCCGTCCGCGTCCTCCTCCTGATTCCCGGGGCACTGCGCATGCAGTTCCTCGACGGTGTAGGGCCTATCCCGATAGGGATGTGCGTGCGGGGCGTGCGGGGACCGAGCGGGGCGGTCACGAGACGGTTCCCTCGTAGCCCAGCTACGTGGGGATCCGGGGAGGGGCCGCAGCCGCGATGTGTCCACGGGCGCATCCGTGCGTGCAGACCTGGCGGGATAGGTCATTAGGCAACGGCGGCGCGGCGCTCACGTCCGCGCGTCTTCCCCGCCGGGCGCCCCGCCCGCGGCCGGCGCGTCTTCCCCAGCGGCCGGCGTCTCGCCCCCGCCGATCGCCCGCGCGCGCTCATGCGCCACGGCGCAGAAGTACTCGACCCAGTCGTCCATGTTGCCGGTCTCGAGCGCCGCATGCGCCGGGCACCACAGGCAGAGGTTGATGATGCCGCAGCGGCGGCACTTCTCGAGGAACTCCGGACTCTGCGAGCGCAGGTCGCGAACGCGCGGGACGACCTCGTCCCAGGCCTCGGCCAGAGTGCCGCTGCGCAGGTCGTAGGTGGCATCCGGGTGCCAGAGTGAGCTGCAGAGGCGGAACGTGCCGTCGTAGCCGACGTTGAAGCTGCCGTTGCCGGCGCCGCAGTGGAAGAGGTGGTCGCAGGCGACGTGCTCGTGATCGGGGCCGATGAGCTTGTCGCAGCCGCGTTGCAGGGCGCCGAAGCGCTCCTCGTCGCCGCGCTCCACGGCGACGATCTCGGCGGGGCTGAGGCGCTGCCCGCGGATCTCGGCGTTGCGCGCCTCGTCGCCGTCGAAGCGCAGGTGCAGCAGGGGATCGAAGCGGTAGTAGTCCTTGGTACGGGCGCGGCAGAAGGCGGCCATGGCGGGCAGCTCGTGGGCGTTGGCGCGCAGGGCCATGGCCTTGAGCCGCACTTTGACACCGCTCCCCAGCAGCAGGTCGAGGCCGCGCGTGAAGGCGTCGAAGGAGCCGCGGCGACGCGTGACTGCTTCATACGTCTCGCGCGTCGCCCCGTATACGCTCACCTCGATGTCGCGCGGCGGGTACCGGCGGAAGAGCTCGACGTGCTCAGCGGTGACGAGGCAGGCATTCGTGAACACGCTGACCAGCAGGCCTTGGCGCTTGAGCAGGAGGAAGACCTCGGCGAAGTCGCTGCGCAGCAGGGGCTCGCCGCCGCTGACGAGGCACCACACGGCGCCCATGGCGGCGGCTTCGCCGGCGAGGCGCTCGATCTCGGCGAGCGTGAGCTCGCGGGCCTGCGCCTCGCGGTCGCCGGCCGGCAGGTTGATGTAGCAGTGCCGGCAGTCGTTGTTGCAGCGCGCCGTGATCTCGAGGTCGAACGAGATCGGCCGGCGGCGCTCCTTGAGCTTGTTCCAGAGGCCAAGGTCGGGGAGGCTTTGGCGGGCGACGAAGGCGTCGGTCATGCGACGGCCTCAGCCGCATCCACGTGGCCCGGCGCGAGGGCGGCGCCCGGCTCGACGCCGCCCGGTGCGGCGACGGCGCCCTGCTCGACGTCCGCACTGCTCAGGGTGAGCCGTAGGGGCACTTGGCGGCGGCCACAGTGGCGCGCATCCGCGTCCAGCCGTTCGGCGAGCGCCGGCGAGCCGCCAGGCGAGAAGCTCAGCTTGCGGTAGAGGGCCAGCGCCGGGGCGTTGTCGGCGAAGACCGTGAGGCGCACCTCGACGGCGCCTGACTCACGCGCCGCCGCGAGGACCTGCCGCATGAGCGCCTCGGCGACGCCCATCCCCCGATACCGCGTGGCCACCATGGTGGCGTGGATCCAGGAGCCGTCGAACGGCGCGGCCGTCGACTCCCGCCGCACGAGCTCGACGAAGCCGACAATGCGGCCGGCTTTGCTGTGATCGCCGCGCAGGCGGGCCACGAAGGCCGTGACCTCCATGCCGCCGCGACGCGGTCGCAGGTTGGCGAAGAGGCCGAAACGCCGCGCCAGCTCGGGCTCGTCGGCGGGCACGGCGCGCACGACGGCGAGCGCGGGGCGCAGGCGGCGCAGGACGCGCCGGCAGGCCGGCGCCCGCTGCGCCCGTCTGAGCGCCCCGCCGGCCGCGCGCCGCGGCAGGTACGCGCAGGCGGTGGCGGGGCGCAGCGCGCCCGCCCGCGAGAGGCCGGCGAGCAGCGCGCCCTCCGGCCCGAGGCCGAGGCGCCTGGGTCGTCCGGCGCGCTCGACGCGCGTGACGACCCCCAGCACGGCCTCACGCGGCACGCGCCCATCGGCCTCCGGGCAGTTGTCGCCGCGGATGAGGCAGCCCGCGGCCGCGGCGCCGCGAGCACTGCCCGCCGCAACGACCCGGTGGACCACCAGCCGGTCTTCCCCGCTGCGGAAGGCGACCACCTCGCCGAGGCGCGGCGCGCGTCCGCCCAGCGGCGAGACGGTGATCACATCGGCGTCCCTGATGAAGGGGTGCATGCTGTACCCGCGCGCCGTGAAACGGAACGGCGCGCCGCGCTCCAGAACGGCGGCCAGAAACTCACGCACGGCCGCCCCGGAAAGCGTCAGCGTGCCGGCGGCCGCGGCGACGTACTCCCCAGC
>JBAXRL010000124.1:0-7314 GCA_037131205.1 Actinomycetes bacterium
CAGGCGCCGATCCCCGGCAAGACGGCCGTCGGCGTGGAGGTGCCCAACCTCCAGGCGAACTACGTCTCTCTCGGCGACATCCACGGGCTCTTCCCGCCGCACGCCTCGCCGATGGCCTTCTGGCTCGGCAAGGACGTCACCGGCAAGGCCGTGCTCGCCGATCTCGTCAAGATGGTCCACCTCCTGATCGCCGGCACCACCGGCTCGGGCAAGAGCGGTTGCCTCAACGCGCTCATCAGCTCGATCCTGCTGCGGGCCACGCCCGACGAGGTGCGCATGATCATGATCGATCCCAAGAAGGTGGAGCTCAGTAACTTCAACGGCGTTCCCCATCTGCTCGCCCCGGTGGTCACCAACATGAAGCAGGCCACCTACGTCCTCGATAACATCACCCGCGAGATGGACCGCCGCTACGACGTGCTCTCGCGCAACGGCTGCCAGGACGTCCGCGCCCTCAACAAGAAGCTCGCCCGCTCGGGCGAGGAGCACATGCCGTACATCATGGTCATCGTCGACGAGCTCGCCGACCTCATGATGGTGGCGCCCTCCGAGGTGGAGGACTCCATCATCCGCCTCGGCCAGCTCGGGCGCAGCTGCGGCATCCACCTCGTCGTGGCCACGCAGCGACCGTCGGTCGATGTGGTCACGGGCATGATCAAGACCAACATCCCGTCGCGCATCGCCTTCGCCGTGGCGTCGCAGACCGACTCGCGCATCATCCTCGACCAGGGCGGCGCCGAGAGCCTGCTCGGCATGGGCGACATGCTGTTCAGCCCGATGGGCAGCAACCGCCTGTTGCGCGTCCAGGGGGCGCTGATCACCGCTCACGAGATGAAGCTGCTCACCGAGCACTGGAAGCGCCAGGCCAAGCCCCAGTTCCAGGAGGACCTCCTCGATAACCCCGCCGGCCCGGACGCCGAACAGCAGGCGCAGGCGGCCGGCGGCGACACGCTCCTCGCCGAGGCCATCCGCACCGTGGTGACCACCGGCGCGGCCTCCGTGGCGTTGCTGCAGCGCCGCCTGCGCGTGGGCTACGCGCGCGCCGGCCGGCTCATCGACATCATGGAGGAGATGGGCATCATCTCGGGCTACGACGGCAGCAAGGCCCGCGCCGTGCTCATCGACGAAGCCGAGCTGCCGGCCACCCTCGCGCGCGTGGCCGGCGAAGACGCGCCGGAGGCGCCTCTCGAGGCGGCCGCCCCGGCCCCCGGGGAGGACTGACCGGCGGCGCCGCGGCGGCCTGCCTGATTTGTCTTCGCGGGACTCGCTTACTAGACTGTACGTTCGGGCGCCGGGCCCTCGGCCCCGAACGACCGAGGAGAAGGCCATCCACCGTGTTTGAGATTGGCAACACGCTGCGCGAGGCGCGCGTCCGCCGCGGCATCACCCTCCAGCAGGTCGAGGAAGACACGAAGATCCGTGTCAAGTACGTCCAGGCCATGGAGAACGAGGACTTCGACGTGATGCCCGGGGCGACGTTCGTCAAAGGCTTCCTGCGCACGTACTCCGAGTACCTCTCCCTGGACCCCGAGGTCATGCTTGACGAGTATCGCTCGCGGGGCATGAAGACGGGGGAGATCCACGAGCCGTTCGGGGGCGTCTCCATGCTCGGCGCGCCGCGCGGCCACCGCGGGCGCAACACCGTCGTCTTCGTGGCCGTGATCTGCCTTCTCGTGCTCGGCGTGATCTGGATGCTCGGCCGCGGCGGCGACACGCCGCCGTCCACCAGGCCGGGCGCCCTCGGCATCACCAGCCCGTCGCCCTCGCCGTCGCCGTCGCCGAGCGCGTCCGCCGAGCCACAGAAGACGGCCAAGCCGGTCGTCAAGGGCGAGCTGCGCGTCAGCGCCGCCGATGGTGACAGCTGGATGGAAGTCCGCAGGGACGGGTCTACCGGCAACGTGCTGTTCTCGGGCACCGTGACGAAGGGCAAGACGCGCGTGTTCGTCGGTGACGTCCTTTGGCTGCGCCTGGGCAACCCGTCGGCGGTGCGTCTGCGCGTCGAGGGGCGCAAGATCGCGCCCAACGACTCCGTCGACCCGGTCGACTACATCGTCAGGAACGGCAAGCTCGAGAGGCAGGGCTGAGATGGCCAGGGAATCTTCGTTCGACGTGGTGTCGCGCGCCGACATCAACGAGGTGCGCAACGCCGTCAACATGGCGCAGAAGGAGATCGCCACGCGCTACGACTTCAAGAAGAGCGTGAGCGCCATCACGCTCGAGGACGAGGCGCTCGTCCTGGTCTCCGACGACGACGGCAAGCTCAAGCAGGTGGTCGAGGTCCTGGAGGAGAAGCTCGTGCGCCGCAAGGTTCCGCTCAAGGCGCTGCAGTACGGCAAGGTCGAAGAGGCGCTGGGTGGCACGGTGCGCCAGCGCGTGCCCATCGCGCAGGGCATCCCCGACGACAAGATCAAGGCCATGAACAAGCTGCTGCGCCAGCGCTTCAAGAAGGTCAAGGCGCAGATCCAGGGCGACACCCTGCGCGTGTTCTCGGCGAGCAAGGACGAGCTCCAGGACGCCATGGCGGCGCTCCGCGAGGAGGACTGGGGCGTCCCTCTACAGTTCGTGAACTATCGCTGAGGCGTCCACGGGCGCCGGCTTCTTCATCCAGACGCTCGGCTGTCCCAAGAACGAGGCCGACTCGGACGCGCTCTCCCGCAAGCTGCGGGCGGCTGGGCACCGTGAGGCGCAGCCCGGCCGGGCGGACGTCGTGGTGGTCAACACCTGCGGGTTCATCGACGCCGCCAAGGAGGAGTCCATCGCGGCGCTCCTCGAAGCGCTCGACTTCGCGCACGCGCGCGGGGCGCGCGTCGCCGCCGTGGGCTGCCTCGTCGAGCGCTACCGCGACGAGCTCGCCGCGGAGCTCCCCGAGGTGGACCTGTGGTGCGGCCTCGACGTGGCGCCGCTGCTCGCCGCGCTCCGCGAGGCGGGGGGCGGGGAGGAGGGCGCGGAGGGGCGCGGCGCAGCCGCGCCGGTACCGCGCCGCCCGCGCCCCGTGAGCAGCTACCTCAAGATCTCGGACGGCTGCGACCGGCGCTGCGCGTACTGCGCCATCCCGCTCATCAAGGGCGACTACGAGACCGTGACGGCCGCCGAGATCCTGCGCGCCGCGCGCGCCGCGCTGGCCGCCGGCGCCAAAGAGCTCGTGCTCGTCGGCCAGGACACGTCGCGCTGGGCGCAGCCGGGCTGGGGCGGGCTCGAGCGGCTGCTCGCCGAGCTCAAGGCGCTCGCCCCCGCCCCCCTCTGGCTGCGCCTGCTCTACCTGCAGCCCGACGGCATCGATGAGGCCCTCCTGGAGGCCCTCTCGCGGCACGCCGTGCCGTATGTGGACGTCCCCCTGCAGCACGCCTCCGGCGCCGTCCTGCGGCGCATGAGGCGCCGCGGCGACGGCGCCGCGCATCTCGACCTGCTGGCGCGCGTGCGCCTCGCGCTCCCCGGCGTCGCCGTGCGCTCGACCTTCATCGCCGGGTTCCCCGGCGAGACCGACGAACAGTTCGACGAGCTGCTCGCCTTCGTGCGCGAGGCCGGGCTCGCGGCCGCCGGCGTGTTCCCCTACGACGCCCAGGAGGGCACCGCGGCGGCGACGCTGCCCGGGCAGGTTGCGGCGGCGCTCGCCTTCGCGCGCGCCGCCCGGCTCAGCGAGGCCATCGACGACGTGGCCGCCGGGTTCTGGCAGGCGCTCGTCGGGCGCCCCCTCGACGTGCTCATAGAGCGCGGCGCCGCGGCGGACGGCGTCGCCGTCGGGCGCTGCGCCCTGCAGGCGCCGGATATCGACGGCCGCACCTTCGTGCGCGGCCCCAAGGCGCGGCGCGGTCAGCTCGTACACGCCGTGGCGTCGGGCTGCGTCGGGTATGATGTCGAGGCCGACGCCGGGAGACGGGAGCCATGAGCAACCAGCTGAACCTCGCCAACACCATCACCATCGCACGCATCCTGCTCATCCCCGTGTTTCTGGTGCTGCTGCTCGGCGGCCTCCCCGAGCCCTACGGCGACATCGCCGCCGCCGCCGTGTTCATCCTCGCGGCGGCCACCGACAAGCTCGACGGCTACGTGGCGCGCCGCAGCAAGCAGATCACGACGCTGGGGCAGTTTCTCGATCCGCTCGCCGACAAGCTGCTCATCGCCGCCGCGCTCATCGCCCTGGTCAGCCAGGGACGCATCGTCGCCTGGGTGGCCATGCTCATCATCGGCCGCGAGATCGCCGTCAGCGTGCTGCGCATCGTCGGGGTGTCGCAGGGCGTCTCCATCCCCGCCGACAAGTACGGCAAGCTCAAGACGGTGTTGCAGATCGTCTACGTGGTCTACGTGCTCGTGCCCACCGACAAGATCGCCGACTTCATCCACGTGTCCACCGACGTGGCCACCATCATCCAGTGGATCCTCGCGGGCGTCGTCGTGATCGTGACTCTCGCCTCTGGCGTGCGCTACTTCATGAACGCGCGCGGCGTCATCCGCATGCCCGGGAGCCCGCCGCAGTGAACCGCGGCCGACCGCAACGCGCGGCTTCGTGAGCGGCGCCCTGCCGCGCGCCGCCATCGTGCTCAGCGGCAACGAGCTTCTGGACGGCCGTACCCGCGACACCAACGGCGCCTTCGTGAGCGCCGACCTCAGCGCCCGAGGGGTCAAGGTGACCAGCGTCCTCACGGTCGCCGACGACGAGGAGCGCCTGACGGCGGCTCTGGCGTACTCCCTGGCCGCCGCGCCCGATCTGCTCATCGTCGGCGGCGGCCTGGGCACGACCCACGACGACCTCACCGCCGCCTGTCTGGCGCGGGTGCTGGGCGTCGACCTCGACGAAGACCCCACAGCCCTCGGCATGGTGGAGGAGCGCGTGCGCTGGGTCGCCGAACGCCGGCGCCTGGACTTCGACGAGCTCCTGCCCCTGGCCCGCCGCCAGGCGCTGCTGCCGGCCGGCTCCACGCCCGTGCCGCCGGCCGGGGTCGCGCCCGGCATCGCCGCGCGCCGCGGCGCGACGCGCATCTTCGCCTATCCGGGCGTGCCTCACGAGTTTGAGGCCATGTGGCTCTCGACGGCCGAGACCCTGGAAGCCGAGGGATTCTTCCCCGACGTGGCCGTGCGCATCGTGCGCATCTTCGGCGTCGGCGAGCTGCAGGTGGCGCCGCTTCTGGCGGCGGCGCCGCACGATCTGCTCGAGACGGGCATCAACGTCGGCAGGGGAGAGGTGACGGTGCGGCTGCGCTACCGGCGCGGCGCGCCCGCCGCCGCCCAGGCGGCGGCGCTGGTCGCCGCGCTTGAGGCGGGCGCCCCCGTGTTCAGCAGCGACGGGCGCACCATCGACGACCTCGTCGCCGATGGTCTGCGCGAGCGCGGCCTCACGCTCGCCGTCGCCGAGTCCTGCACCGGCGGCCTGCTCGGCGCGCGGCTCACCGAGCGGCCGGGCAGCTCCGACTACTTCCTCGGCGGCGTCATCAGCTACGCCAACACCGTGAAGATGGCCCTGCTCGATGTGCCCGCGGGCATGCTCGCCCAGTACGGCGCCGTCTCGGAGGAGGTGGCCGGCGCGATGGCCGAAGGCGCGCGCGCCGCGACGGGCGCCGACTGCGCCCTGGCGGTGAGCGGCGTCGCCGGCCCGGACGGCGGCACGCCGGACAGGCCCGTCGGCCTCGTCTTCGTGGCTTGCAGCGGGCCGCGCCTCACGCAGGTCGTGCGCGGCCTCTACCCGGGCGATCGCGCCTCGGTGCGCGACTACAGCGTCTCCGCGGCGCTCCACCTGCTGCGCCGCGAGCTCGCCGGGTGAGCGCGGCCGGCGACGACGATACGCTGCGCCTGTTCGTCGCTTGCGACCTGCCCGACGAGACGCGCCGCGCCGTCGAAGCCTGGCAGCGCACGGCGTTCGCCGGCCACGAGGGGCTGCGCCTCAACCACGCGCTGCACATCACCCTGGCGTTTCTCGGCAAGGTCGCGGCGGCGCGCCTGCCCGCGCTCACCGCGGCGCTCTCGCGGGTGCGCGTGCGGCCCTGCGAGGTGGCCGTCACGGAGCCGGTCTTTCTGCCTGTGCGCGGCCCTAAGCGCGTGGTCGCGCTGCGGCTCGCCGACCGCGACGGCGAGCTCACGCGCCTGCATGCCGACGTGACCGCCGCGCTCTCCGGCGCCGGCCTGTTCGAGGCGCCGGAGCGTCCCTGGGCGCCGCACCTCACGGTCGCCCGTTTTCGCCGTCCTGGTCAACCCTTTTCCCTGCAAAACGTCAACATCCCGTGGTCTTGCGTCGTCCGCGTCGTCTTGTATAGTAGCCTCCTGGAGAGGGCCGGCGCCGTGCACACTCCCCTGGCGGTATTCACCGCATCCTGAGCAAGAAAGGAGCGCTACCTTGGACAAGGACAAAGCCCTTGAGGCAGCCGTCACACAGATCGAGCGCCAGTTCGGCAAGGGCAGCGTCATGCGCCTCGGCGACCACCCCGTGAGCGACGGCATGCAGTTCGTGCCCACCGGGTCGCTGGCCCTCGACATCGCCCTCGGCGTCGGCGGCATCCCACGCGGCCGCATCGTCGAGATCTACGGCCCGGAGTCGTCGGGCAAGACCACCATGGTCTATCACCTCATCGCTCAGGCGCAGCGGCTCGGTGGCACCGCCGCCTTCATCGACGCCGAGCACTCCATGGACCCCATCTACGCCAAGGCCATCGGCGTCGACGTCGACAACCTGCTGGTGTCGCAGCCCGACTACGGCGAGCAGGCCCTCGAGATCGCCGAGATGCTGGTGCGCAGCGGCGCCCTCGACATCGTCGCCATCGACTCGGTGGCGGCGCTCACGCCTAAGGCTGAGATCGAGGGTGAGATGGGCGACAGCTTCGTCGGCCTGCAGGCGCGCCTCATGAGCCAGGCGCTGCGCAAGCTCGCCGGCACCCTCAACCGCTCGGGCACGATCTGCTGCTTCACCAATCAGCTGCGCGAGAAGATCGGCGTCATGTTCGGCAGCCCCGAGGTCACCACCGGCGGCAAGGCGCTCAAGTTCTACGCCACCATCCGCCTCGACATCCGCCGCATCGAGACGCTCAAAGACGGCACCGAGGCGGTCGGCAACCGCGTGCGCGTCAAGGTCGTCAAGAACAAGGTGGCGCCGCCCTTCAAGCAGGCCGAGTTCGACATCATGTACGGGCAGGGCATCTCGCGCGAGGGCACGCTGCTCGACCTCGGCGTCGTCCACGACGTGGTCGCCAAGAGCGGCGCCTTCTTCAGCTACCACGACGAGCGCCTCGGGCAAGGCCGCGCCAACGCCAAGGCGTTCCTCCGCGAGAACCCCGACATGGCCGACGCCATCGAGCTGCAGATCCGCGAGAAGGCGGGGCTGCCGCTGGT
>JBAXRL010000125.1:0-7294 GCA_037131205.1 Actinomycetes bacterium
GCGCCTGCTCGTGGCCACCAGCGTGCTCCGCGACGCCGCCGACGGCAGCGGCTTCCTCGCGGGCGTCGCCCGCGACTTCGCGCTGCCCTCGCGCGTGCTCGGCGGCGAGGAGGAGGGCGCCCTCGCTTTCCGCGGCGGCACGGCCGAGTTCGTCGGCCGGGTGGGCGGGCCTCTGCTGCTCACCGACATCGGCGGCGGCAGCACCGAGCTGGTCGTCGGCGCCGCCGGCTCACAGCCTGACTTCGTGCGCAGCCTGGACATCGGCGTCGTGCGCCTCACGGAGCGCTTTCTGCATCACGATCCGCCGGCGGCGGACGAGCTCGGTTGGCTCACGGCGTGCGTCGCCGACGCGATCGCGGACGCCGTGCCGGCCACGGTGCGCGGCGCCGCGCGCGGCGCCGTGGGCGTGGCCGGCACCTACACCACGCTCGTCGCCCACAAGCTGGGCCTGCGCGAGTACCGCTCCGACCTGGTCCACGGTCACGTGCTCAGCCTCGCCGACATCGACGCCGCGATTGCCGAATTCGCGAGGCTCACCAACGCGCAGCGCGGCCGCCTGCCGGGCATCCAGAAGGGCCGCGAGGACGTGATCCTCGCCGGAGCCCTGATCGCCCGCGAGGCCTGCCGCGCCTTCGGCCTCGCCGCGGTGCGCTGCAGCGAGGCCGACATCCTCGAGGGCGCGGCGCTGGCGCTGGCCGAGGGCTCGCTCGGGCCGGGCTGAGGGCCGGCAGCGGCCGCGGTCCTGTCGCGGCCCGTCCTGCCCGGCTCAGCCGAGCACCCCGGCCACGGTCGCCGCACGCCGGCGCCCGCGTCGTATACTTCACCCGTGCCGGAGTGGCGGAACTGGTAGACGCCGGGGACTTAAAATCCCCTGTCGCCTCGGCGGCGTCCGGGTTCGAGCCCCGGCTCCGGCACCAGGAGTACCTGCTCGGCGGCGTTTCCGAGGGAGTCGGCGGGGCGCCGGCTCACATGCCGGGGCCGGCGTTTGTCGGCATTTGTCAGCAAGACCGCTTCACTCCTCTTTCAGAAGCCCCGCGGGACATCGAATCTCGTGATGTCGCCGTCTTCGTCTTCCACCAGTGTGACTGCCCAGTCGCGTGGCTCTCGCCACTCGTCATCGTCGATCACCATGTGGTGCGTGAAGGGGAAGTCCCGCGTATCGCCGGAGGTCTTGTCCGGGCCGACCGCGTAGAAGCGCACGTCACGCGGCAGAAAGAGGCGGAGTGTCTGCGCCAGCAGGCGCATATGACGCTCGGTCATCTCGATGTGCTCGCCGTCGAGCCCATCCCTGGTCACCAACTCATGGGCGACGGCCATCTCGATACCCTGGTCACCGCGGTCCACGGCCGGCCAGGCCAGGTCGATGCGGTAGGTTCTCATCAGGAGCCCCGCGGAGCCCCGCGCCACGATGCGCCGCCGCGCGCGACGTCCCCAGCGGCGGCCTCGTCCACAACGAGCTGCGACACATAAAGGTCGAAGGTCGCACGGCGACGCCTCCACCAGTCCGCCGTGATCTCCCGATGCGCCGCAACCCGCACGTTGCGGGAGGGCCTCGCGGCAAGGTAGCTGACGACGGTCGTCTCAACGTAGAGCTTGAGCTTCTCGCTCATGTCTCAACCATTCTCTCCTTCATGGGCCAGGCGCTGGTTCTCGGGGGACAGGCGGCTAGAAAGACCGGACGGCACGCACCAGGCGCGGCAAGTACTTGAAGTAGTACTGGGTCTGGTAGCCGTAGACAAGGCTCTGATCCCAGGCGGCATCCTTGCTGGCCTCGGACGAGCTCCAGTAGAAATTGCCGGACGAAAAACCGCCGATCGCGTCCTTGCTGAGGTAGAGCTTGTTCAGCTCATCCTTGCTGGGCAAGTACCAGTCGGCGTAGCCGCCGCTCGTGTAGGCCCGTGCCAAACCTGCCGCATAGCTGGTGGCCACAGGTCCTTGTACTGCGATGATCGTCGCGGTATTGGCTGATCCTGTGCCCAGTGCGGTCGCGGTTGCACCAGTGGCGATGGCGGCCTCTCCGATCGCGGTGTTGCTCCATCGTATTCCCGCGGTCTCCCCACCTGCCGTCGTCTGGTCGGCAGTCGCGGCGATCAAGCCGTGCGTTTGTCCCGCCAGGTAGCCGGGGTCTCCAGCCTGAAGGATGTAGGCGACGATGCCGCCCTGGTAGGGATCGCCGATGGCGACGGGGCCGGGGGGCTTGGGGGGGTTGCCGGCAACCGCGACCGTGACGACGTAGGCCTGGGTGGAGGCGTCGGTGGCGATGACCGTGTAGGTGAGCGGGCTGGTGAAGTCGTTGATCGAGAGCCCGCTGACCTGGGGTATGACGCCGATCGCGACCGCTGCTCCGCTCGTCGCGAAGGTCGCTACCAGAGCGCCGACGTTGGTCCCGACTGGGACGGTCAGGGCGACGGTGTGCGCGGCTTCCGAGATGACACCGTCGACGTGCGGGGTCAAGCCATCGAAGCTGAAGGCGGTGATCGCCTTGTCGGAGTCGGTCGCCGTCACGACCCTGAACGCAAGGCTCCTGCTCCAGGCGCCGGCGCCGGCGGCGTTGCTGGCCCGCACCTTCCAGGTGAGAGCGACGTCCGTAGGCAGGTCCGTGCTGCACTGCCACCAGGGTTTGCTGAGGCCGCTCTTCTTGAGCAGCAGCGTGCCGGCCTCGGAGACGCGCAGCTCGTACCTGGCGGCGCCGCGTGCCTTGCCCCAGATGAAGATGGGCGTCGTGGTGAGGATGGCGCCTCTGGGCGCCGCCGCCGTAGGCTTGCCCGGCGCGGCGCCTTTGCCGAGGCTCTCGTGGCCGGCGGCCAGGGCGCTGCCGGCGAGGAGCAGGGCGGCGAAGAGCGCCAACATGAGAGTCGTGGTCAGCGCCCCAAGCGCACGCCCTTGTGCCCGCTTCCTGGTGGTCCGCATCGCTTCCTCCTCAAAGCCGGTGGGTCGGGATGTGAGGCGAGTATCGCGCGGGCAACGACGGAGCGCAATAACGGAACCCCGTACGCTTGTACGGAGAGGCCGGGCGGATCAGATGAGCACAGCGCGGCTGCGAGGCCTGTGAGGGCCTCGCCGCCGGAGCCTGCACCCGCCGTGGGCGCGATCGAGCCGCAGTTGGCCTCGTACGACTTGCTGTACCTCTCGCCCCGTGCGTTGAAGCGGAGGTCGGCCGCCGGCGGTTCAGCTCCGGCCATCGTCGTGCGTCAGGAGGCGGTGCGCCGGTCTTCTCCGCGACGTCCTGGTGATCGGAGATGAAAGAGATGGTGAAGTTTTCACGCGCGCGCGCCGATACACCGAGGGATGAGCGATCCCCTGGCATCCGGAGAGCGACGCGCGGAGTGGCTGCGGGTGCGGCAGGCCGCGGAGCTGCTGGGCGTGAGCGCCAGCACGCTGCGGCGCTGGGCGGACGCGGGAAAGGTGGCGTCGCGGCGCACTCCCGGCGGGCAGCGGCGCTTCCGGCGCGACGACCTCGTCGCACTGCTGCCGCCGGCGCGCGACGACGCGAGCGCCGCGGCCGCGGTGGCTCAGCGCGAACAGGACCGCAAGCTGGCCCTGCTGTTCGAGGCTACGCGGGCGGTGACCTCGTCGCTGGTCCTCGAGGACGTCCTCGAGCTGGTGACGCGCACGACGGCCGCGGCGATGGGCACGTTCGCCGCCGACATCTTCGACTACTCGGCGGCCGACAACGCCATGGTCGCCTCGGGCTACTGGGCCATGGACATAACGCCCGAGGACGAGGACTACCTCGGCTTCAGCATCTCCCTGGACGAGCGTCCCGGCTACTACCCCTGCGTCGACCAGCCCCGACTGATCGAGCGGCAGCTCGATGGCGACGGCTGGCCGCCCGGAGAGCGCGAGATCGCGGCGCGCTGGGACGAGAAGAGCGGCCTCATGGCCCCGCTGCTCTACGGCGGCGAGCTCATCGGCCTGCTGGGCTGCACCGAGAAGCGTTTCGTGCGCCACTTCAGCGACGAGGACCAGCGGTTCCTCGAGCTGCTGGCCGTGCCGGCCGCCCTGGCCATCCACAACGCCAAGGTGTTCCGCGAGCAGGAGGAGAGGGCGCGCCGGCTGGTAACGCTGCGCGATTGCGGTCGCGCCGTCGCCTCGTCGCTGCACGTCGACGAGGTGCTGGCCACCCTGGCGCGCATGGCGGCCGAGGCCCTGGGCTCTCCGGAATGCGTCATCTTCGACTACGACGCCGCCGCCGACACCCTGACGGACAGGGCGCTCTACGAGGAGGACCCTCAAGGCTACGAGGACCTGGGCGTGCCCATCCCGCTGGGCGATTCACCGTCCGACAGGGTGCTGCTCGAGAACCGGAGGATCGTCGTCGAGACGCTCTCCGATCCGGACATCGCGGCGGACTCCCGCGCCTCGATGGAGCGCTGGGGGGAGAAGACCTGCCTCAACGTGCCCCTCTGGTTCGGTGACGCGCCGCTCGGCATCCTCGTGCTCATCGAGACGCGGCGCGAGCGCGTCTTCTCGCGCGAGGAGACCGAGCTGATCGGCGGGATCGCCGAACAGGCCGCCGGGGCCATCCACAACGCGCGCCTGTACGAAGAGGTGACGCGCCTCCATCTCGGCAACCTCAAGGCGCTCAGTTCGGCGCTCAGCGCCAAGGACTACTACACCCTCGGTCACGCCGCCCGCGTCTCCGCGTACATGATGTTGCTGGGCAGCGAGCTGGGATGGACGGACGAGCGTCTGGCGGAGGTCCAGGACGCCGCCTACCTCCACGATATCGGCAAGATCGCCGTGTCCGACCGTGTATTGCTGAAGGCGGGACCGCTGAACAGCGAGGAATGGGAGCAGATGCGCCAGCACCCGGGCATCAGCGCCGAGATCGTGCGGCCGCTGTTCAACGAGGAGCTGACGCTGGCGGTGCGCCATCATCACGAGCGCTTCGACGGCGCCGGCTACCCCGACGGTCTGGCCGGAGAGGCGATTCCCCTCCTGGCGCGGGCGCTGTGCGTCATCGACGCCTACGACGCGATGTCGTGGAGTCGGCCGTACAGAGCGGGCCTGACCCGCCGGCAGTGCCTCGACGAGATGAGGCGCTGCAGCGGCGCCCAGTTCGACCCCGAGCTGGTGACGGCGTTCGTGCGCGCCCTCGAACGCCTGGAGGGGCGCCGCCGCCGCGGCGTCGCCGTGGCCGAGCAGGCCGCCGCGCTCGTCGATCCCGCTGAGCACGCGCTGCTGCGCTCACGCGCCGACGAGGCACGCCCGGAGCACGTCGAGATGGTCGGCGCCCTGCGGGCGCTGCGCGACGCCAGCCCCCCGGTGCGCTTCATCAGGACCTTCGCCCTTCAGGGCGACACGTGCATCGCGGTGCTCGACACGGGGGAGGCGCGGGAGGATCTTTCGCACATCGGGGATCCGTGGCTCCCGCACGACGAGCTCGCCGCGGTGCTGAGCGGAGACAGCCTGGACGCCAACGTCCTGAACGCCGACGAGCTCGGCGTCTGGGTCACCTGCGTCGCGCCCGTCCGGGCCGCCGACGGGAGCGTCGCGGCGGTGGCCGCGGTCGACCTGCCGGCGATGGAGTCCGGCCCGCTGCAGCGCTTTCACCGCGATCTGTCACAGGATCTTTCGGCGATGCTGCAGGCGGCAGCGGTGCGCTGGAGCCGCGCCGAGCTGGAGGCGATCACCGACGGCCTCACGGGTCTCTACAATCACGGATACCTTCAGGTCCGCCTGGGAGAGGAGCTCGAGCGGGCGCGCACCGAGGGGGAGCCGCTGTCGGTGCTCTGCATCGACCTCGACGAGTTCAAGCCGTTGAACGATTCGCGCGGTCACGAGGCGGGCGACGAGGTGCTGCGCCGCGTCGCGCGCGCCGTCGAGAAGCAGGCGAGACGTACCGACCTCGTGGCCCGCTACGGGGGCGACGAGCTCGTCGTCGCGCTCCTCGGCACCGGCGCGGCCGCGGCCGCCATGGTCGCCGAGCGCATCCGCGGCGGGATCCGCGCCGAGAATGCCGACGACGCTGCCATCACGGTGAGCATCGGCGTCGCGACCTTCCCCGACGATGCGGGCTCCAGGGCCGAGCTGCTCGACAAGGCCGACTGGGCGATGTACGCGGCCAAGCGCGCCGGTCGCGACCGCGTGCTCGCGTTTCACAGCGCGGACACACCGCCGAAGGTTTGACGCCGGGTCGGCCGCTGAGGTCGAGCGCCTCTTGGCCGGCCTCTTTACAGGCGCCCGGCGCGGCCCTACCATCAAGGACGAACAGGAGCACGGGCGCGTCTCGCGGATGGCCGCCGGCGGCGCCCGTCGAAGGGGGCTTCATGGGCTACATCGTCGCAGCCATCGTCGTCATCGCCATCGTCTTCATCATCGTGATCCTCGCCATGGGCATCCGCGTCATCAGGCCCACGCACCGCGGCCTGGTGGAGCGCCTGGGCAAGTACAACCGCTATTGCAACCCGGGTCTGCACATCATCATCCCGGGCCTCGAGCGCCTGTTCCAGGTGGACGTGCGAGAGGTACTGGTCGAGGCGCAGCCGCAGACCATCATCACCAACGACAACCTCAACGCCAAGGTCGACGCGCAGGTGTACCTCAAGGTCAAGAGCGACGAAGAGAACGTCAAGGCGTCGCAGTACAACGTCACCAACTACCAGAACCAGATCGTCAACCTGGCGCGCACCACGCTGCGCAACATCATCGGCACCTTGACGCTGAAATCGGCCAACAGCGAGCGCGGGCGCATCAACGAGGAGCTGCGCGGCACCCTCAAGAACGAGACCGCGAGCTGGGGCATCGAGATCCTGCGCACCGAGCTCAAGGAGATCGACCCGCCGGTGGACGTGCAGGAGACCATGAACAAGGTCGTCAAGGCCGAGAACGAGAAGATCGCCGCGGTGGACTACGCCACCGCCACCGAGACGCAGGCCGACGGTCAGCGGCGCGCCGAGATCAAGAAGGCCGAGGGCATCAGGCAGGCCAAGATCCTCGCCGCGGAGGGCGAGGCGCAGGCCATCAAGCTGGTCAACGAGGCCGCCGAGCAGTACTTCGTGGGCAATGCCCAGATCCTGCGCAAGCTCGAGACCGTCGAGAAGGCCTTCTGGCAGAACGCCAAGATCATCGTGCCGGCCAACGGCGAGCTCGTGAACATCATCGGCGATCTCGCCGGCATCGCGCCCGTGCCCGTGAGGGCGCCGGTGAACACCACGCCGGTGCGCAAGTAGCGCTCAGCCGCCGCGGGCGGGCTGACGTGCGGGGCGCCGGAGGGGCGCCGCACCCTACGTCGCGGCGCGCGCCCGGCGCGCGCGGGCGCGCTGAAAGGCCGCCTCGGCGAGCCACACGT
>JBAXRL010000126.1:0-7183 GCA_037131205.1 Actinomycetes bacterium
GGGGCGCCCGAGATGGTGGCGCCGGCGCTGCGCGCCGGCCCCGACTGGCGGGCGCAGGCCGACGCCTGGGCGGCGCGCGGCCTGCGCGTCGTGCTGTTCGCCGGGCGGGCGGACCCGGTCGCTTTCAGCGACGGCGACCGCCCCCCCGAGCTGCCCGCAGACATGGAGGCGCTCGGCCTCGTGTGCTTCAGCGACGAGCTCCGCCCCGGCGTCAAGCAGACGCTCGACGAGTTCACCGAGGCCGGCATCGAGGTCAAGATCATCAGCGGCGACAACCCGCGCACGGTGACGGCGCTTGCCACGCAGGCCGGTATCCACGCCGTGCGCCGGCCCAGCGACGCCGGCGCCTATTGCGAGGCCGCGTTCGCCGCCGACGGCGGCGCGTCCGGCGGTCCAGCCGCCGCAGCGGCCGCAGCGGCCGCGCCCGGCGGCGGCCCCGCGCCAGACGCCGGCGAGCCCCCGCCCGAGGTCGTAGCCGTCTCCGGCGTCGACCTCGAGGGCCTCTCGCCCGACGAGCTCGCCGAGGTCGCCGAGCGCGCCACCATCTTCGGGCGCGTCACGCCGGAGCAGAAGCAGGACCTCGTCGAGGGCCTGCGCAGCCGCGGCCGCTACGTGGCCATGATCGGCGACGGCGTCAACGACGTGATCGCCCTCAAGCAGGCCAACGTGGCCGTGGGCATGCAGGGGGGCAGCCAGGCGGCGCGCGGAGTCGCCGACCTCATCCTCCTCAACGACACCTTCGCGCCGCTGCCCTTCGCCTTCAAGGAGGGCCAGCGCATCATCAACGGCATGAACGACATCCTGCGCATCTTCATGGTGCGTATCGGCTACAAGGCGTCGATCATCGCCATCGTCATGGCGCTGGGCGGCTTCCCCTTCGCGCCGCGCCAGGCCTCGCTGGTCTCGTTCGTCGGCGCCGGCGTGCCCGCCGTGGTCTTCGCCGCCTTCGCCATCCCCGGGCCCACGCCCAAGCTCGGCTTGTTCAAGCTCCTGGCGCGCTTTTTTCTGCCCACGACGCTGCTCATGGCTCTGATGGGCACCGGCGTCTACCTCGCCTATGCGCTCCCCGCCAAGGCGAGCTACCTGGCCGCGCACCCCGGCGCCGGCGCCAAGGAGCTCATCGAGTTCGCCTACCCGCAGGCGCAGACGGCGCTCACGCTGTTCTCGTGTTTCGCCGCCATCCTGCTGCTGCTGCTGGCCGTACCGCCCTCGAAGTGGCTGGGCGGCGGCGCCGTGGTACGCGGCGACTGGCGCATCCCCGGCGTCGTCGTCCTGCTCATGGGCTGGATGGTGGCGGTGCTGGCGATCCCGCTCGGGCGCACGTTGTTCGAGCTCACGGCGCTGCCGGTGTGGCAGTACGTCGCGCTGTTCTCGGTGGCCGCGGCGTGGATGGTTCTCTGCCTGCTGGTGTGGCGCACCAGACTCCTCGACCGCTGGCTGGGCACCGCCGAAGACCCGGGCAACCTCTGCGCCAGAGGCGTCGCGCCGAAGCCGGTCTGAAGCGGCGCGGCGCCGCGGTCTGAAGGTCAGACCGCCGGCCGGCAGGCGCCCGTCCGCCGCAGCCGTCGGTGGCGGGGTAGCACTGTGAGGGAAGATCTTCCCTTTTCGTACTACCCCGCGCCGCAGCCGCCGGGGCCGCCGCGGCCGCCGCGCGGCCTGAAGGTCGGGCGGCCAGGGGGAGCCCGGTCGGCTCCTCCCCCTTGGCTCCGGCTCCACCCGCTGCTCACGGAGATGGCCGGGCCTGGCGCTGCCGGCCGGGCGCCCACTGGGCGCCCCATTCGTGGCTCACCGGCGCCTGAGCGCCGGAGGTGGCAGGGACGTGGCCGGGAGGAGGCGGCGAGGAGGCGGCGCATCCGCACTCGCGCGCAGCCCTTGGGCTCCTTGACATCGAGGCCGAGACACCGTCCCTGGCGGTCGTCACAGGTCACCATCGGGCTGCCCATCGCGGAAACGCCGCGGGCGACCCGGAACCTCTCCGGGTCGCCCGCGGCGCGTGGGCTTCGAGCCCAAGCCCTAAGCGTGCGCCTTGAGCTCGTTCTCGTCGCGCTCTGCCCTTACGGGACTCTTATCGTCGGCCGGACGGTGTTCTGGCTCCGCCAAACGCCGGCGGCGTCGTAGTAGTAGACGCTGAGGTAGTAGCTGCCGCGGGGCAGCGTCATGGTGCAGTTGAGGCTGTATGCCGACTGGCGGGCGACCACCGGCACGACGGTCGCGCTCATAGGCGTCGCCGCGCCGCCGGCCACGGGCGTCGCCCAGACGCGGAACGAGCCGACGTTCGGGTTCTGCGTGATCGTCCAGTTCACGGCCCTCGACGTGTTGCGCGGCCAGGTGGCGCCGGTGCGAGGAGCGGTGATGGTGATCGTGATCGCCAGGTTCGCCTCGAACGAGGCCGCGATCGTGTGGTTCGCGGTCACATTGGTGAACGTGTAGGTCCCAACGGCGCCCACCGTGACCCCATCGACGAGCACGCTGAGCACGTGGTAGCCGGCGTTCGCGGCGATCGTGAACGTTTGGCTGCCGCCTGACACCACGCTCTGCGGCGTGTTGGGCGTGATGCTCCCGTTCGCACCCGCGCTGGGAGTGATCACGTAGGGCGGGGACAGCGTGGCGGAGACTGACTGGACGATCATGCCCGGGAATCCGGCGCCGTAGCCGATCGAGTTCTGCGCGACGACCCGATACTGGTAGTAGATAGCCGGAACGTACGCCGCGGGATCGGTCCAGGAGCGGAGCTCGTGGATGTTCGGCTGGTCGAGCGGTGAGACGATCGTCCCGACGGTCGCCCAGGTGACGCCATCCGTGGACTGCTGCACCGCGAACGCGGTTTCGTTGATCGAGTTGTCGTTCCAGGTCAGCGTCACGTGCTGGACGCCCGCGATCGTTGCAAGCGCGTACGCGAGCCCGTCCGGCTTGAGCGGCGGCAACGCCAGCGACACCGGCCGCATCATGTCCATCTCTTCGTGCGACAGCATGTGGCAGTGGAAGACGTACTCAGCGCCGAAGTTGACGAGCCCGTTCACGACCGGCGCCGCGTTGCCCAGAGGATCGACGGGGTTGAACAGCGCCGTCGATCCGGCCTGGTCCATCGGGTTGAGGTTGCGGATCGCGTTGGGCAGCTCCCACGGGACCTCGGGGATCATCGGCCGCAGGGCGACGATCGTGTCCTCCAGCGGGCTGACACGCACCGTCTCCTTCCAGCCGAGCTCGCCCGGCTCGGTCGGAATGATGATGTTGTCCCAGGTGACGCGGTTCAGGATCTGGACGTCGTACAGGTGGAAGTGGAGCGGGTGCGTGTCCACCCCGTTATGGGTGATCCGCCAGATCTGCGAGCCGTCGTTCGGGCTGGAGATCGGCGCGATCTTGAGATCGCTCACGGGATTGCCGTTGGCGTCGTAGGTCACGACGTTCTTCGGCAGGTTGGTGCCGTCGATGAGCTCCGTCGCCGGGTTCACGTATGGGTAGAAGATGCCGTTCTGTATTGCCGCCGTCGCCGGCTGGATCTCGACGCCGAGGTTCGCCTGCATGCGCCCGAACTCGTCGAAGATCGTCGCGTTCATCTCGTCGTGGATCGCCTTCGACTGGAGCGGCATCATCATCTTGGTGGTCGGCGCCTTCAGCGTGTTGAAGCCGAAGGTCATGGTGTCGTTGATACGCACGAGGCCGTCGCAGATCTGGAAGGCGGGGTTCGGAGTGTTCGGGACGGGGTTGCAGTTGCCGGCCGGGCTGAAGCTCGCGCCGTAGGCCGAGTTGTAGGCGGCCTGCCCGACGATGATCGGGTGCTGACTGGACTCGAACACGCCGGTGCCGTTGGCGCTGTGCTTGAAGGCGTTGCGCAGCTTGGTCAGGTCGAACGCCGCCGCCGGCGCGCCGGCGGCGATCGTCACCCGCATGATGGTGCGGGTGTTCGGCCCCCAGCCGGGCAGGATGGTAGGAGCGCCCACGGGGCTCAGGTTGGGCCCTCCGGTGTAGTAGTCGTACGACGGCACGCGCGCCGGGAACGCCGCCGGAGCATCGTTGTACAGGATCAGCGTCTGGCCGGCGAACCGCGAGAAGTCGACGATCACGTCGGCCCGCTCGGCGGGCGCCAGGAGCAGCGAGTGCAGGTCCACGTTGCCGACGTCGAAGCGCGTCGGGTTGGTGATGAAGGTGGTCGGCTGCTGGCCGTCCACGAGCGCCGGAGCGGGCAGGAAGCCGCCCTCGGAGCCGATCTGGATCCAGTCGGGACCCGCGGTCGCGGGGCCCTGCACCGGCGTCGGGAAGACGTTCGGGTCGGTCTGCGCCGCCGCCAGCTCCACCGGGTTCAGGGCGACCTCACTCATCGTCCCCGTCGTCGGGTCGGCGATATACCACTGGAAGTTGAAGCTGCGGTCGTTGGCCGCGTTCAGGATGCGCAGCCGGTACGTCTGCGGCTGGAGTGTAACCTCGGGGTACGCCACGCCGTTGACGATCGGCGTGTCGTTGAACTGCTCCATGCCGGCCGAGATGAGCGGCGTGCCGGGGATCTGCAGCGGCTCGCAGAACGGCTCGATCTGGTACTGCCACGTCGCCGAATCAGCCAGGTTGCAGTTCGGATCGTAGTAGGGGTTGGCGATGGGCCCGTAGGGGGGCGTCGCCGGGGGCCAGAACCAGGGGCCGTACATCCAGCGTCCGTAGGCGCTCATGCCGGTGGGGGAGCCGGGGTTCTGCGCAGGCATGTAGACATGGTGGTACCAGAAGTTGCCGTAGCCGCCCCACTTGGTCTTGTTCCAGGTCGGATCCTGACCATAGATGACGGCGCCGGCCGCATCGACTGAGTCGTAGAGCTGCGAGCCCTGCGGCACGAAGGTGCGGTCCTGAACGACCAGCGGGATCGTGGCGGCGGCGTCGGGGATGGTGTTGCTGGCGATCAGCTCCTTCTCCTTGTCGTCGCTGATCAGGTAGCCCGCCGCTTCGCCGACGTAGACGTTGAGCCTGGTGATGCCCCACGCGTGATCGTGGTAGAACATCAGCCGCGCGCTCTGCTGGTTGGTGTAGTAGAAAGTCTGGATACCGTCGTTGGGGGCATTGCCCACGTCCATGTCGGGCACGTTCTGGACGCTCACGCCCTGCGGCCACTGCGTGTCCTCGTTAGCCGGCGTGATCCACTGGTGCGGCGTGCCGTCGCTGATCCACGGCGTCGTGCCGCCGTGCAGATGGAGCGTGGCACGGTTCTGCTTGAAGCACGAGGGATCCTGGGGATTGTCCGTGCACACGGGGTTGCGCACCTGATCCGTCACGGTGCCGTCGTTGACCGGGGGCGACATGGCGACCGGGCCCGAGCCCGAGCCCATGAGGGTTGTGTCGGTGGGCAGGAAGAGGTTGCCTTCGGCCAAGGTCGGCAGGAGATTGCGGAAGACGATGCGGACGGGCGTGTTCTTGGTGGCCCCGATGGTGGGACCGAGCCACTGCGGCGGGGTCACGCCAAGCGCCTGCACACCGTTGATCAGAATAGGCGTGTCGGGCTTGGTCGGGTCCACATTCGCGTTCGTCAGCGGGAAGTGCTGGCTGATGCCGGCGGTGGCCGAGGTCTCGAGCTGAACGTAGCCGCGGACGAGCGTCGGCGGCAGGTCGGAGCTGAACGTCGTCCGGTACTGCACCAGGCCGATCTCGTACTCGTCGGCCCTGATGCCGTTGTACACCTTGGAGTCTGGAACCCCGAGCGGGATGGCCTTGGCGTTCGGGCTTGTGCTCCAATCGGGGCAGCTGCCCGCGACGGCCGGGTCACAGAGCCCCGGCAGGGCGTCCTGGAACTTCTTGATGCCGCCGGGGGTGACGTAACCACTGCCGGGGGCGGTGACGGTGATGGCGGTGACTCCGCCGGAGTCGACGACCGCCGTGGCGCTCGCGCCGGAGCCGGTACCCGCGCCGTCGGTAATCGTCACCGTCGGAGCGGACGTATAGCCGGCTCCGAAGACGTTGAGCGCGACGTTGAGGATGCTCACCGTAGCCGTAGCCGTGGCGCCGGTCCCGGGGGTGTTCCTGATCGGGTCCATCACCGTGCCGTCGCGGACGACGACATGGGGAGCCGACGAGTAGCCGGACCCGGGGTTATCCACGACGATCGCGGTGATCGCCCCGCTGACTGCGTCGAACGTGGCGTGCGCCGTGGCCTGCGTGCCGTTGATATCGTCGGGCCAGTCGAAGTCGACCGTCGGGAAGGTGTAGCCGGTGCCGGGGTTGCTGAGGGTGACCGCGTCGACGCCGCCGTACGCGGTGGCCGTCGCGGCCGTGGTGGCGCCGCCGCCTGTGATGGAGACGACGGGCGTCTTGTAGCCGGCGCCGTTCGCGCCCACGGTGATCCCGGTCACGGAACCCGACGCGGTGACGACCGCGTTGGCCGTTGCTCCGCCGCCCGAGCCGGTGATGCTGACCGTGACCGACCCGCCGACGTAGCCACTCCCGGGGTTGGTCACGGTGATGCCGGTGACGGCTCCGGTCCCATCGACAGCCGCCGTGGCCGTGGCGGTGGTGTCGTGGCTACCCGTCGTCGTGATAGCGACCGTCGCGTCGGGCAGCGTCAACGGGCTCAAGGCCCAGTTCGGGTTCGGCCCGAAGTAGTGCGGGACGACCGAAGGGTTGGGCGGGATGGGCGCGGCCTCGCCCTGGCTCATCCTCACCATGAATGCGGTCGTGAGCAGTGCCACTGCCACGAAGACCACGATGCCGGCTTTGGCCAACGACATTCGTTTGATCACTCTCGCGGCTCTAGCGGTCATGAGAACCCCTTCCCCAGCGTGTCGGCTCGCCCAAATCTTGCGGTAACGTGAGGCCCTCTCTCTGAGTGTCACCCACTCCGGGTCCCACCACAAACGCGGACTTCCGCCGGGTCTGGCTGCATCCAGGACGCAGCCACCCCAGCTTCGAATCGATGCAGACCCATCATAACCCCCTTTCGACTATCGCGGAACACAGTTGTTAGGCCTGTCCTTATCTGGACAAAAGGCATAGATTGGCGGCGCGCAGACCGGCCATCCCCAGCAGAGGCGCACGTGAACATCCCAGTCATCGCCATGGCGATGGCGGCGGGCATCAGCTTTGACGCCGCCCTCGCGCACGGGCTTATCGGCGTGAGACGTCGTCCCCGCGACCCCGTCCGCATCGCCTTCGCCCTCCAGGCGCTCGCCGTCGCGGCCGGCGCCCTGGCGATCATCGCCCTGTACTCCGC
>JBAXRL010000127.1:0-7181 GCA_037131205.1 Actinomycetes bacterium
GTCGTCGTGCAGATCAGGTCGGCGCCGGCGACCGCTTCCTCTCCGGTGGCGGCGACTTCGACGTTGAGGCCCGTGTGCCGCGATTCGCGCTCCGCGAACGCCGCGGCGCTCGCGGCCGGCACGCTGTACACGCGCACGCGGCGCAACGGCCTGACGGCCATCATCGCCTGCAGATGGGTGTGCGCCTGCGTGCCGGCGCCGATGATCGCCAGATCGCCGGCCTCCGGACGGGCAAGAAGGTCGGTGACCAGCCCGCTCACGGCCGCCGTGCGGATGGCGGTGATCGAGGTGGCATCGACGATGGCGCGCAGCAGGCCCTGCTCGGTGTCGAAGAACAGGACGACGCCCTGGTGCGTGTCGTACTCGCTGCCGAAGTTGGCGGGGAAGGCGGCGACCACCTTGACGCCGACCGCTTCGAGGCCGCCCAAATACGACGGCATGAGGCCCATGACCCGGTCGCCGCCGGGCATCACCAGCATCTGGCGCAGCGGCATGACGACGTCGCCTTCGGCGAGCATCGTCAGCGCCCGGCGCATGACCTCGATGGCCTCGTCCATGGGGAGAAGCTCGGTGACCAGCTTCTGGTCGGCGATCAGTACCTTCATGAGCCGACCTCCTTCGGTCGTGTCGATCCGCGCCGGTAGAGCTCCGCGGCGCGGTGGATCGCGTCCCGGTCGAGCTCGACGCCGAGTCCGGGTGTCTCAAAGAGCCCGATCCTGCCCTGGACGGGCGTGAGGTCGGGCGCCGTGACGAGGTCCTCTACGAGCAGCTGGTGCATGATCTGGTTGCCCGCGGTCAGATTGGCGGTGCGCAGGCCGAGGTGGTGCTGGGCGGCGTCGGTGATGCCCGAGACGCCCTGGCCGTGCAGGCAGATCGGCACGCCGGCGGCCTCGGCGATGGCGGCGGCCTTGCCGAAGGCGAGCAGGCCGCCGGCTTCGTGCGGCGACAGGACGATGACGTCGGCGGCCCGCTGCCGGCAGACCTCGTAGACGTCGGCGGGCGTGAACACCGCCTGGTCGGCGGCGATGGGCACACTCACGGCCTCTTTCACCTGGCGCAGGGCGGCGATGCTCTGCAACGGCGTGGGCTGTTCGATCCACTCCGGTTCGAGCTCGCGGAGCTTGCCGATCATGTGGATGGCCTCGGGGACGCTCCAGGCGCAGTTGGGGTCCAGCCGCAGACGGCGGCCGCCGATCGCTGCGCGCACGGCCGCCGCGTTGCGCAGGTCGGCCTCCTCACCGCGGCCGACCTTCAGGTAGATGACGCCGTAGCCCGCCTCTGCAAGATCGCGGGCGTCCTCAGCGAGCTCCTCGGTGGTGTCGCCCTGGACGAAGCCGAAGTAGTCGACCTCGTCGCGCACGGCGCCGCCGAGAAGCCGGTAGACCGGCCAGCCGGCGGCCTTCCCGAGGATGTCCCAGAGCGCCATCTCCAGACCGGCGAGCACGAAGTTCGCCTGCCAGGGGGTGTGATTGAAGCCGCCGAGATGCCGTGCCCCGGTGATCAGACGTTCGACATCGAAGACCGGCTCGCCGATGAAGAGGGGGGCGACGCCCTGGAGCGCGGCGACGGTGCCCTCCGCCGGGAAGGCGGCTACGGACTCGCCGATGCCGATGAGGCCGTCGTCGGTCTCGACCTCGACGAGGACCACGGCCGCCGCGTGGTCCACGCGGCCGGCCCAGTGATACGGCTGTTTGAAGGCCAGGGCTAGCGGCGTGGTCTGGATGCGGGCGATCTTCACGGCGTCAAGCGACGTACCACGGCGGCGAACTCGCCGTCTGCGACGGCCCGCGCCGCCGCCTCGATCTCGGGGGCCAGGTAGCGGTCGCGACCGAGGGTCGGCGCGAAGCGCCTGACGAGGTCGTGCCCGGCCTTGGTGCCCACGCCGGCCTGAAGCGGCGCCAGCAGGTCGATGGCCTGCGCCGCGCACAGCGCCTCGATGCCCAGCACCGTCTGGGCGTTGCGCATGACGTCCTCGAGCTTGAGTGCCGCCGTCATGCCCATGCTCACGTGGTCCTCCTGGTCGCCCGAGCTGGGGATGGAGTCGACGCTCGCCGGGTGGCAGAGGATCTTGTTCTCGGCGACCAGCGCGGCGGCCGTGTACTGGACGATCATGTAGCCGTTGTTGAGGCCGCTGTCGGTGGTCAGGAACGGCGGCAGCTCCGACAGCGAACTGGTGAGCATGCGAAAGGTGCGGCGCTCGCTGATGTTGGCGATCTCGCTGGTCGCCATCGCCGCGAGGTCAAGGGCCAAGGCGAGCGGCTCGCCGTGAAAGTTGCCCGCCGAGATGATCTCGCCGCTGTCGGGGAACACCAGCGGGTTGTCGGTGACGGCGTCCACCTCGACGGCGATCACCTCGCGCAGCCAGCGCAGGGCGTCGCGGCAGGCGCCGTGCACCTGCGGGATGCAGCGCAGCGAGTAGGCGTCCTGCACCTTGTCGCAGTTGAGGTGGCTGAGCATGATCTCGCTGCCCGCCGTGGCGGCGCGCACCAGAGCGGCCGTGCGCATCTGGCCGGGGATGGGGCGCAGCAGCTGGATGCGCTCCTGGAAGGGGCCGACGGAGGCACGAAGGCCCTCGAGGCTCATGGCGCCGATGAGATCGGCGGAGTCGAGCAGCGCTTCGCCGTCGGCCACCGCGAGGCAGCCGATGGCGGCCATGAACTGCGTGCCGTTGAGCAGGCTGAGGCCCTCTTTGGCTTCGAGGGTGAGGGGAGCGAGCCCCGCGGCCCGCAGAGGGGGCGCGGCCGGCTCGCGCCCGCCTTCCGGGCCGAGCAGCTCGCCCTCGCCCATCATCGCGAGCACGAGATGGGCAGAGGGGGCGAGGTCGCCGGAGGCGCCCAGCGAGCCCCTGGACGGCACCCACGGCACGAGGTCGGCGTTGAGCATCGCGGCGACGAATTCCGCGACCTCTACGCGCACCCCGGAGTGGCCGCGGGCCATGGTGTTGAGGCGGATCGTCAGCGCGGCGCGCACGACCTCGCGGGAGAGCGGCACGCCGACCCCGACCGCGTGGCTGCGTACGAGATTCTGCTGCAGCTCCTCGACCTTGTCAGATGAGATGTGCTTGGTGGCGAGCAGGCCGAAGCCCGTGGTGACCCCGTAGGCCACCTGCTCTTCGGCGACGACGCGCGCGATGACGTCGTGAGCCGCGTCGATGCGCTCGCGCGCGGCCCGGCCGAGGGAGACTTCGGCCCCGCCGCGAGCCACGGCGAGGACATCCTCGATGCGCAGCGGGGCATCGCCGATCACGAGGTGCGTCACGGCGACCGCCTCCTTTCGAGCTGCTCGCGCAGCAGCGGGACAACGTCCGCCGGAGCGGCGGCTACGGGGATGCCGGCGGCCTCAAGAGCGGCCCTCTTCTCGGCGGCCGTCCCCGAGGTGCCTTCGACGATGGCGCCGGCGTGGCCCATGCGTTTGCCGGGCGGCGCGCCGAAGCCCGCGATGTAGGCGATCACCGGCTTCGAGACGTGCTCGCGCACGAACGCCGCGGCGCGCTCCTCGCCGTTGCCTCCGATCTCACCGATGAGCACCACAGCCGCGGTCTCGCCGTCGGCCTCGAAGAGCTCGAGACACTCGAGAAAGCCGACGCCGTGGATAGGGTCGCCGCCCATGCCGACGACCGTCGACTGGCCGATGCCGGCCAGTGTGAGCTCGTAGACGACCTCGTAGGTGAGGGTCCCCGAGCGGGAGACCAGGCCCACGGCCCCGGGCGTGAACACGTCGGCGGGCATGATGCCGGCGCTGCAGCGCCGCGGAGTGATCAGCCCCGGCCCATTGGGGCCGACGAGCGTGGTGCCCCGGCGCGAGAGATGCGCCGTGACCTCGGCCATGTCGCGTACCGGGATGCCTTCGGTGACGCACACCACGAGCCGGATGCCGGCGTCGGCGGCCTCGAGCATCGCGTCACGCGCGAAGCGCGCGGGTACGAAGAGCACGGCCACGTCGGCGCCGGTCGCGGCGACCGCGGGCGCAACGGCGTCGAACACAGGCGCGCCCTCAACGGTCTGGCCGCCCTTACCGGGCGATACGCCGGCCACGAGATTCGTGCCCGCGGCGCGCATGCGCGCCGCATGAAAGGCGCCCTCGCGCCCGGTGATGCCCTGCACCAGCACGCGGCTGGTCTCGTCGATGAGGATGGCCATCAGCCCTCCCGGGGGGTGTCGCGGCCGGCCGGTGGCGGCGCGCCCGGGCCGGCCTGCGCAGCCGCGCCGGCCACTGCCAGGCGCACCGCCTCGGCGGCGCCGGCGGCCACGGTCAGGCCGGGGATCCGCGCGTCCGCAAGCACGGCGCGGCCCTCGGCGGCGGCGTTACCGTCCAGCCTCACGACCACGGGCACGTCCACGCTCGCGTGGCCCAGCACCCGGACGAGGCCACGCGCCACCTCGTCGCCGCGCGTGATGCCCCCGAAGATGCTGACCAGCAGCACGGAGACGGTCTCCATAGAGAGGATCACGTCGAGCGCCGCCGCCACGACCTCGGCGCGGGCGCCGCCGCCGATGTCGCAGAAGTCGGCGGCGGACCCGCCGGCCGCGGCGATCTGGTCGATCGTGCTCATCACCAGTCCGGCGCCATTGCCGAGCACGCCGATGTCTCCCTCGAGCGCCACGAAGGCGAGGCCGGCCTCATGCGCCCTGGCCTCGCGGTCCTCCTTGGCGGCGTGGGCTTCGGCCTTCAGGTCGGCGTGCCGAAACAGCGCGTTGTCGTCGATGGTCACCTTGCTGTCGAGGCACACGACCCCGCCGGACGTGGTGACCACCAGCGGGTTGATCTCGCAGAGCGTCGCGTCGCTGTCGTGATAGAGCCGCCACAGGGCGCGCACGACGCCGGCCAGCGACTGCTTCGCCGGCGTGCCGTCGGGGCCGGCAAGCTCGCCGTCGAGGCCGGCCGCCGCGACGACGTCGCGCACCTGGTAGTCGCAGAGGCCGAGCAACGGGTCGATCGGGGTACGTACGAGGGCGCCGGGGTTACGCCTCGCGACCTCCTCGATGTCCACGCCGCCCTCGGCCGAGAAGATGAGCAGCGGCACACGGTGCGTGCGTGCGCAGGAGATTGCCAGATACAGCTCGCGGGCGATCTCCACGGCCTGCTCCACAAGCACGCCGCTGACGCCGTGCCCGCGGATGGTCATGGCCAGGATGTCCGCGCTCGCCGCCGCGACCTCGCCCTCGGTGGCGCAGACGCGGATGCCGCCGGCTTTGCCGCGACCGCCGGTCTTCACCTGCGCCTTGACGACGACCGGCAAGCCGAGCTCGCGGGCCGCGGCCTGCGCCTCCGCCGGCGAGCACGCCAGGCGCGACGGCAGCACAGGCAGCCCGGCGTCCGCGAACAGGCGCTTGCCCCTGTGTTCGAGCAGGTCCACCGGCCTACGCCTCGGCGGCGAGGCGGCGACCGAGCCGAAAGGCCTCGACGTTGAGCTCGCGAAAGCGCTCGGGCACGCGGCTGACGACGGCCGCCTCGGCGGCCTCGGGCGGCACCATGCCGGTGATCTCCACCAGCGCGCCTACCGCGACGATGTTGGCGACCACGGTCTTCTTGAGGTGTTCGGCGGCGGCCTGCGTGAACGGGATGCCGCGCAGGTCGCGGCCCTGCAGGCTGTCGTCGGGCTCGACAAGCCCGGAGTCGTAGACGAGCAGGCCGCCGGGACGCGTGTCCCTGGCGTACTTCTGGTAGGCCTCCTGCGAGAGACAGAGGCTCACGTCGGGCGTATCGACCTCGGGGTAGTCGATCTCGTCGTCGGCGATGATGGCCTCGGCCTTTGAGGCGCCGCCGCGCGCCGCCGGCCCGTAGCTCTGCGTCTGCACGACGTGCTTGCCCAGGGCTGTGGCCGCCTCGGCGACGATCGCCGCCGCCAGCAGGATGCCCTGGCCACCGGAGCCGGAGAAGCGGATCTCGAGGCGCGAGTCGCGCTCGTCGGTCTCAGCCATGGTGCGCCTCCTGTGCCTGCTCCCGCATGCGCGCCAGCGAGGTGACAAGCTCGGCGCGCTCGCTGTGGTGCAGCAGGCCCACGGGGTACTGGTCGCGGAGGCGCGACTCGCCCTCCTCGAACTGGCCAGCCGGCACGGCGTGCTTCTTCTGGCCCTTCAGGAACTCCGCCGGATCGGCGGTCAGGTTGAAGCGCCCGTAGTACACGGGGCAGGCGGCCATCGCCTCGACCGCGGCGAACCCCTTGTGAGCGATGCCGCCGGCGATGACGTTGACGAGCTGCCGGTAGGCCCAGGCGGTGCCGCGGGCGACGTAGGTCGCCCCCGCGGCATGGGCCAGCTCGGAGAGGTCGAAGGCCGCCTCCACGTTGCCGCGCATGCTCGTCGTGGACTTGTCGCCGGTGTGCGTGGTGGGGCTCATCTGCCCGCCGGTCATGCCGTAGATCGAGTTGTTGAAGATCAGCGCGGTGAGGTCGATGTTGCGCCGCGCCGCATGGATGAAGTGGTTGCCGCCGATCGCCGAGCAATCGCCGTCGCCCATGGCGACGATGACGTGGAGCGACGGATCGGCGACCTTGACGCCCGTCGCCACGGCAAGGGCGCGACCGTGGGCGCTGTGCACGGTGCTGTATTCGAGGTACTGGGCGATGCGGCCGCTGCAACCGATGCCGGCCACGATCACCACCTTCTCCGCGTCGAGCGCGAGACCGAGGATGGCGTCGATGAGGGCGCGCGTGATCGTCCCGTTGGAGCAGCCGGGGCACCAGATGGTCTTGGGCGTGCGCAGCCAGGGGACGATCTCGCTGGTCTTGTGCGGCGTGATGCGCGGCAGCTTGTAGTCGCCCGCTGGCGGGCTCTCGAGCTTCTGTTCATCGACGAGGGCGCTCATGACTTCTCCCAGTCGTGGTAGTAGAACTCGGCCTTCACCAGATCCTCGATCTGCGCCGGCGTGATCAGCTTGCCGTCCACGCGCCCGAAGTCGACGACCTTGCAGCGCCCGGAAACCGCGGCCTGCACTTCCCAGCTCATCTGCTTGATGTTCATCTCGGGGACGATGACGGTGCGCACCTGCTCGGCCATGCGGTCGACGGCCAGGGTCGGGAAGGGCCACAGAGTGATGGGCCGCACGAGGCCCACGGGCACGCCGCGGGCGCGCGCCCACTTGACCACGGCCTTGGCCGAGCGCGCCACCGAGCCGTAGGCGAAGATGGCCACCTCGGCGTCCTTCATCTCGTACTCTTCGACGCGCGCGATGGCGTCGCG
>JBAXRL010000128.1:0-7165 GCA_037131205.1 Actinomycetes bacterium
GCCGCCGGGCTCGGCTGGCTCTGGACCTACCACCGGCACCATATTGCTCGCCGCCGAAAGATTCAGCGCCCCGTCGAGCGCCCGCAGCCGATACGCCTTCTTCACGGCAGACTCGTCGGTCCACTCGTGCAGCTTGCCGCTCGTCGGTCCGTCCTCGCCGGAGTTCCACAGCACCGCCCACGGCTGCGGCCCCGAGTCCCTCTCGACGAAGTAGGCGAGCACGCCGGAGCCCGAATCGGAGGACGGCGACCAGCCCGTGGTGGTCAGCTTCTCCGGCACCGTCGGCGCGATGCGGTCGGCCGGCGGTACGCGCGGCACGTGCACCGTGAAGGTTGGCCCCACGGGCGACTCTGAGCCATCCTCAGCGACCGCGGTGACGCGGTAGTGGTACACGGCGCCGCGGCGCACGGACGTGTCGTAGAAGGCCTCAGCGTGCGTGTCGCCGATGGCCGCTAGGAACGTGCTCCCGCCGGTGGCGCGGTAGACGCGGTACAGGTCGTGGGCGCGGGTGCCGTCAGACCTGAACGTCGGCCCCTGGCCCATGTCCCAGGCGATGAGCACGGCCTTGGAGGTCGCGTGGATCACAGGTCAGTGCGCCCGTCGAGCGCCCACATGCGCTCCAGCTCCGGCTTCATCCAGGAGATCACCCGGCGGCGCTCGGCGGCCGTCGGCGTGCCAGTCATGGAGGGGAAACTGAACTCGGCCTTGAAGTAGTTCTTGACGACGGTGGTCGTGCCGCCGGACGCGGCGTTCTGGCCCAGCACGCCGCGCGCGAAGCGGCCGGCGCGCGACTCGGGAACAATGTACTCGCCCTCGCCGGCCTCGGCCAGGAGAGCCGCGACGCCTCCGGGCGTCGGAGGCACGTAGCCGCCGAGGGAGTAGCGCATCCCCTGCTGGCCGGCGCGGCTGCGCGGTCCCGGGCCGCCCTTGCCGGCGCGGCCCTTGCTGCCACCGCCGAACCAGCCCTTGATCGAGTCGTAGACGCCCTTGATCTTCTGCCAGACTGCCAGAATCTTCTCGTACATCCAGTCCATCGCGTCGGCCACGACGCCCTTGAGGGCGTTCCAGATGGTCCCTGTGATGTCGGCGACCTTCTGCCAGGCGCGGCGGATCACGTCGCGCACCCGGTTGATGAGGTCGACCGTGGTGACGATGCCCTTGATGGCTGCGACGACGACGACCTTGGCGGCGTTCCACACGGTGCGCGTGACGGCCACGATGCCCTCCCACGCAGCCTTCACGATGCCGTAGACGACTTTGAGCACGGCGACCGCTATCTTGATGTTCGCGACGACGCCGCGCACGATGAAGAGCACGACCGGCCACGCCTTGCGCGTGACCACTTCGAGCCCGTCCCAGACCTTCGTCACGACGGCCTTGATGACGCCGAACCAGAACTTGAGTCCTTCCCACAGGAGCTTCACGTACTTGACCACGTAGGGGCCGATGCGCTCCCACACCCACTGCGTCGCTGCCCAGACCTTGTCCCAGACGATCTTGATGCCCTGCCAGATGAGATCGAGGCCCGGCTTCAGCCAGCCCCAGACAGCCTTTGCGACAGTCACGATCTCGCCCCACACGGCCTTCCAGAAGTCGCGGAACCATTTGCACTTCTTCCACAGCACGATGAAGATTGCCACGACGGCGGCGATGGCGACGATGATGAGGCCGATGGGGTTCGCGGTCAGGGCTGCGTTCCAGAGCCACTGAGCTGCGGCGACGACCTTGGTGGCGACGGCGTTGGCGACCTTGGCGGCGGTGTTCGCCACGGTCGCCGCGGTGTCCTTGACGACGCCGGCCGCCGAAGCGGCGACGCTCGTGACGGTGCTGATCGCGAGCTTGACGCCGCTGGCGGCTTTCTGCGCCCCGGCCTGGATGAGGGTCTTGAGCTTGCCCGACGAGGCGGTGAAGCCGGCGGCGACGTTGCTGGCGATGGTCGAGCCGAGCCTCTTGAAGGATGCGGCGAGCTTCTTCGGGGCGGCGCCGCTGGTGAGCGACGCCAGAGCCTTCTTGATCTTGCCGCCGAGCGTGCCCATGCGGCCGGTGAACGCCGACTCCGCGGCCTGGCTGCTGCGGAAGCCGGCGGCGAGATTCTTGATGCCGGTCACAGCCCCCTTGGTCGCGCCCGCGATCCCGCGCGCCCACCTCGGCGCCGCCGCCGCGCCCTTGCCCATCGCGAGCGACACCTTGGCGACCGCGCCGACGACTCGACCGCAGGCGACGATGAGCTTGCCCATGGCAATCAGCACGGGGCCGACGACGGCGGCCAGGAGGGCAATCTGCACGACCCACTTGCGCGTCCCGGGGCTCATGTTGTTCAGCCACGCGGCGAGCTTGCCGAGCGCGGTTGCGAGCTTGAGCGCGGTCGGCAGCAGAACGTTGCCGATCTGGATGCTCACCGATTGCATGGCCGCCTTGAACTGCTTCCACTTGCCGGACGTTGAAGCGGAGTCCGAGCCGACGAGCTCGTCGAACTTGCCAGCGTTGTCGGCCACCTGCTGCTGGGTCTTGTCATAGTCCTTGAGATTGGCGAGCAGAGTGAGAATCGCCTGGCTGGACTTCGCCCCGAACATCTGCGTGAGGGCGATCGTCTGGTCCGTCTTCGAGAGCCCGGCGAGCTTGCTCTTGAGGAGCTCCAGCGCCGGCAGCAGGCCCTTCTCGCGCATGGTCACGGCGAGGTCCTCGGAACTGAAGCCCAGCCCCTTCATGATCTTCTCGGCCTTGGCGGACGGCGCCGCCAGGCCGGCGAAGGCCATTTTGAGTGCTCCGGCCGCCCGGGTCGCCGGGATGCCGCGGCTGGTCATCATGGCGAGGGCGGAGCCGACGTCCGTGAGCGAGAGGCCGAACTGCTGGGCGTTGACGAGGAAGCCGGTGCCCATCGCGCTCACGAGGTCTTCCATCCTCATGTTGCCGGCGCCGATGATCGCATTCAGGTTGCCGGCGGCCTCGCTGAAGTCCTGGGCGCCCTTGATGCCGCTCTTGTAGGCGCCGGCGACCGCGTTGGTCGTGGCCTCAAGGTCGGAGTGGCCGACCGACGCCAGTCGCTCGCTTTGCGTCAGGGCGTCAATGGCGGTCACGTTGTCCAGGCCCACGCTCTTGAGGTGGTAGAGGGCCGTCGCCAGCTCCTCCGGCCCGTGCTTGCTGTTTGAGCCCAGCTTGAGGACCGCCGCCGACAGGTACTCGACGTCCTTCTGCGTGCCGCCGGCCTGCGTCTTGATGAGCTTCATCGAAGACTCGAACTTGGCGGCGGCGACGAGAGACACGGCCCCGACGGCGACAACCGGCAGCGTGACGAACTTGCTCATCTTCGTGCCTGCGGTCGCCATGCCGGCGCCGGCGCGCTGCATCCCCGCCGACGCCGCCAGCATGCTGGCGGTCATGCCCTGGCCGGCCAGCGTCGCCTGCTTCTGCATGAGGCCGAGGTCGCGCATGGCCCGCTTGGCGCCGGCCCCGTTGTAGGTCGTGAGGATACTGACGATGACGGACATTAGCGGAGCCTCGCCGTGTACTCGGCCTCGACGGCCTTGATCTCAGCGTCGATCGACGCCAGGGCTGCCACCTTGCGGGCATCCCACGCCGCCCACAAGAATCTCCCGGGCGCGCCGTAGCGAGCGTTCAGCGTGGCGATCATGGACTTGGTGCGCTGCACGTTCTGGGGCCTCGCGTCGCGCACGCCGTCGGCAAACTCGAAGATGGCGGCGAGCGCGCCGGGCTGCGTCGACCACTTCGCGCGGGGCGCCACGCTGCCGCCCTCGGCGAGGACGCTCTTTGAGAAGCCGGCGGGGCGCGCGCGCGTCTTGATGCGGTAGACAGCGCCGCTCACGCCGGTCTTCCCGAGATTGGCTTGCGCGCCGCTCTTGAGGTCGGACGCGACCACGGTCAGGCGCGTGTTGAGACGCTTGAGCAGGTCGGGCTCGAACTGCTTCAGCAGGGCTCGGGTCTCGGTGAGCCCGGCGACGTTGACTGCGCCCGCAGCCATGTCAGCCCCTCCGTGTCATGCGCTCGCCGAGATTCGCGAGTCGCGCGTCCCGGCCGCCACCGCCGCCACCCTTGTCGGCCTCATAGAGAAGGTCGACCATGGCGTCGAACACTCCGGGGCTGTAGCGAGAGACGCCAAGAAGGTCACAGAGGTCGCCCACCGGCTGCAGGGAATCGAGGGCCACGCGGGCTAGGTTTCGCTCGGTGGCCCTGCGGATTCCCCCGTCTCGGGAGCCTCCGCGAGATCGTCGGGACTCGCGTCATCCGGCATGGTCACCATGCTCAGCCAATCTAGCCAGCCGGCGTCAGCGCCGCGCAGCTTGCCGCGCTCAGCGCCGAGGAATACGGCATAGAGAGCGGAACGATCCTCCCGCATCTGCTCGACGGCCGCCTTGGCCTTGCGGTACTCGGCGACGTTGAACTTGACCTCGGCCTGCGTGAGGTCGCTGCCGAAGGCCGGCCTCTCCGGAAGCGGGTACTCCTTCGCCGCCCAATCAACGCCCCTCACGGCGTCGCCGATGCCGACAAGTACCTCCGCCCGCTCCTGCGTGTCGAGGTAGACGACCTCCATCAGTTTGGCGCCTTTCGCCATGATCTAGCCCCCTGTCGTCGGTTGGTCTCAGTAGGTCGCGTGAGCGTTCACGACCGTGGCCGTGAGCACCGAAGCCGGCGTGCTGCCGTAGCAGCGGCCGGTCAGCGTAAGCTCCGCCGGCCCGCCCTTGGGATCGGCGTCCGGCTCGCCGGCCTTCCATGCAACGCGCGTCGCGGCCAGCTCGAGCGAATCGGGGGCATTCGAGAACACGAGGTCGAACTCGCCGTATGGCACGGTGCCCGTGATGGCGGTGCCGCCCTCAGAGCCCGTGAGAAGCAGACGCACAGGCAGCAGGTCGGGGACGCGCACCTTGAGCTCGGCGTCGATCTCGAGGGCGGCCTCGAAGATGTCTCCGGCGAGCAGGCTGCCGCAGTAGATGTCTGCGTTCAGGTTGCGCTTGATGGTCAGCGAGCCGCTGAGGATCGCGGCGTCGCCGGTGTAGCCGTTGCCGTCGAGGTCGATCGTCGCGGTCGACAGGTGGATGCCCCTGAAGTAGTCGAGCAGGGCCTCGTCGAGGCCGGGCGTGTAGTCCGCCGCGGCGTAGTCAGCGTCGCAGCCGGCCCACGTGGCGTTGACCTTGAGAGGCTGATTGCCCTCCCACTCGATCTTGAGCTCGTCGAGCTTGCAGTCGACGGCGGCCTTGCGGTCTGAGTCCTTCTTGCCGAAGACGGTCGCCCAGGGCACCTCGGAGGTCGGCGTGATCACGTGCGTGTACGTGCCGCCGCCGCCGGCCGCGGCGCCGCCCGCGAGGTTGGCTGCAGACAGCGCGGTCACAACGCCGACGCCGGAGTTGCCGGGTGCGAGGGAGGCTGTGATGAGTGCCTTTGCATCTGTGTCCGCGTTGATCGCGGCGCGGACCTGGCTGGCGGTGGAGGTGATGGCGCCCGCGCCGCCGGTCGCGAGGTTCACGGTGATGGCCGAGCTGGCGACGTCCACGCTGAGCGGCGTGTCGTTGCCCGTCGCAACGAGCGCGACGGTGATGCTGTTGCCGGCGGTGCCGCCCGTCTTGGCGAGGAAGGTCAGGTCGTTGTTCGCGCCGGCGAGCGCGGTGGTGAGAACGGCCATCACGGCGGGCGCGCTGCCCGGGTCCGAGTCGATAGCGCCGAGAGCGGCGTACAGGAGGCCCGCGATGGACTGCGGCCAGGCGCGCGACTCGTAGTCTGCGGCGGCGGCGGCGGACGAACGGAACTCGCCGGGGCCGACGATCTCGGCCGAGGTCAGTTCGTCCTCGGCCTGCTCCAGCGCGAATGTCACGAGGGAGCCACCGCCGACCGGCCCCCAGAACTCGGGCTGAGCCTCGGCAGCGCCCTTGGCCGACTGGAGGGCGAATCCGACGGCCGACAGCTTCATATTCATGCGGACTCCTCATTCGTTGCGTGCATGGCCTCATTGTCCTTTCAGCGTCACCAACAGCGGCACTCGACGGCCAGAGAAAGGGACACCTGTCGGTACGTGCCGTCCGTACCCTCCTCAAGCCGGTAGTCGGGGACGGTCCACGCCGGCACGACGGCCCTGAACGCGCTCGAGGCCAGAGCCCTAGCGACGGCGCTGGCCAGTCCCTTCACCGTGTCCCGCACGGCGATGTACTCGTCCGCCTGCTGCACGTATACCACGACGGTGAGGCGGAACGTCTCTGCGCTCGGATTCCCGCCGGTGAGCTCGTCGGAGAGCGAGCCCGTAACCTCGCCGGTGATCCACACGTGCTGCGGCTCGATGTTGACCGGGAAGCCGAGGCCCTGGGCCACGCCGGCGAGGTCGTCCTCGGCGGCGAGGGCCTCGAGCAGCGCGTCCTGTGCCGGCCACACCTGGAGGCTGGCGATGAAGTCGGTCATCCGGTAACCGGCTTGTCCTCACCGAACTGCGCGATGACCGCGTCCACCTCGGGGATGCCGGTCTTGCCGGTCTTGTCGGCGATGGACAGGCGGTAGCTGCCGACGTCGGTGCTGAGCACGGTCGCGCGCGCCGGCACGGTCGACGGCAGAGCCCTCTCGGCGGCCAGCATCATGACGGCGCCCTTCACGGGCTCCGGCGGCACGTCGTAGCCGTGCACGTAGTCGACGACGATCTCGGAGCCGTCCGGCCACAGGTCGGCGCGTTCGAGCGCGCCGTACTTGCGCACCACGACCGCGGCGAGCTGCGGCTCAGTGAGCGGGACGCCGGCGATGGTCACGCCCTCCAGCGGGCCGACCTCAACGATCGCCGACAGCAGGAGGGTAGTCCTCCCGCGCCCAATGAGCGTCTCGGTCACGGAGCGCGGGACAAATGCGACCTTGGCGGCGCGCTCGAATCGCGCCTCGGCGTAGTCGCGGTCGGCGGCCAGTTTCGCGTCCGTGTACTTGGTGGCGTTGGACAGCTCGGGGTACTCGGCGCGCAGCTCCTCGATGGTGAAGTAGTAGCCGGCGCCCGGCGCGCCGGGGCTCTCGTAGCTCATTGGTTCACCCGTCCCTCTCATCCACCGGCTTTGCCACCACGGCCGTAGTCTGCGCGGAGACGACCACCTTCCCGGCGACGACTTCATCGCGAGCCTTGGCCAGCGCCTTGCCCTGCCCGGCCCGCTCGCAGAGCAGGCCCTTCTCGACGATGTACTTCTCGGGA
>JBAXRL010000129.1:0-7151 GCA_037131205.1 Actinomycetes bacterium
TATACTTGCCGCGTCCGGCGGCGCGAACCCGCCCGCCGGAGCCGGCGTCTCTCACTGCGGAGGAAGACCATAGAGGAACTGCCGCACGGCCTTGTGGACCGCCTGCGCCGGCAGCAACCGGAGGCGCGCGCCGAGCTCTTTCGCCGCTACGCGCCGCAGGTGCGCCGCATCCTCTTCCTCCAGGGGTTCTGCGAGGAGGTCGATGACGCCGTGCAAGAAGTGTTCATCAAGGTGTATCGCGCCAAGATCCCGGCCGAGGTCACCTTCCTGGCCTGGTTCTACCGCGTCATCCTCAATACCGGCCGCGACCAGGGCCGCCGGCGCAAGACGCGCCACGGACTCATGGACAAACTGCACCAGATCGCCCCGGAGGTCTCCATGGACGCGCCGTCCGCGCCGGCCGACCCCGCCCTGCGCCTGGCGCTCGCCGACCTGTCGCCGGAGCTTCGCGAATGCGTCGCGCTGCGCTTCTTCGCCGACCTCCCGCTCGACGCGATCGCCGCCGCCCAGGAGATCCCTGTGGGGACGGTCAAATCGCGTCTGCACGGCGCCATGAAGCACCTGCGCCGCACGCTGACCGAGAGCGGGTTCGAGCACGATGGCTGACGACAGAGAAGACGAGATGACGGGCTCCTTCGACGACGACCGCCTGCAGGCGTTCGCTCTGGGGTTCGACGACGACCCGCGGCTGGTCGCCGCGGCGGCGGCCGACGAAGGCCTTCGCCGCCGCCTCGACGCCGTGCGCGCCGAGGTCGAGCAGGTGGCCGCGGAGGTGCGCGCCGCCGTGCCCAGCCCCGACGAGCGCTACACCGACCTCAGCGACCCGCGTTGGGCCGGGCTGCAGCAGTTCTTCACGGCGCCGCAGCCGGCGAGGTCGCGTGGCCGCGCGTCGCTCTGGCTGCGCGTGTTGGCGCCGGCCGCGCTCGTCCTCGTCGCGGTCGCCGTCGGCCTGGCCGTCATCAACGGCCAGAAGAGCGGCACGGTGGCCGTCAACAGCTCGGTCCCCGCGGCCGCCAAAGCCTCGAGCGAGGCCGCGGGCCCGCTGACCGGCGCCGGCGCCACCGACCGCGCCGGCGACACCGCGCAGGCCCTGAGCGAGCAGCTCGACCGGTATACCCTCGTGGTGCTCGCCAAAGCGAAGGCCACCAGCGGCGCCTTTCAGCGCTTCGTGGTCGTCAGGTTCCTCAAGGGCGACGGCCCGCACGTGGTCCGCCTGCGCGTCGCCGACCGGCCGGCCAACACAGGCAGGCTTCAGGTGCTGTTCCTGCGCCCCCTGATGGGGGCCGGCGCGGAGATCAGCCCCGAGCCGACGCCGGCGCCGGTCCCAAGCGCCGCCGAGACAACGAGCACGCTCGAGGCGCTGGTCATCGGCGTACCCGTCATGTACTCGTACCATGGCGCGGCCGCCATGGCTCGCGAACTGCCGGCGGGTACCGATCCCGCCGCGGTGGAGCTGCCGTGAGCCTCCCGCGCCTGCCGCGACCCGGCTACTTCAGCGACGCCAAACCGGCGTTTCTCGAGCTCATCGACCCGCGCGGGCTGCGCATTCTCGACCTGGGCTGCGGCGGCGGCCACAACGGCGCCCTGCTCAAGCGCGCCGGCGCCCGCGAGGTCGTCGGCGTCGAACTGCATGCGAGCGCCGCGGCACAGGCCCGCAAACGCCTCGACATCGTGGTGCAGGGCGACCTCGCCCACCTCGACCTCGAGCAGCTTGGCGACGAGCCGTTCGACGCCATCCTCGCCAGCGACGTGCTCGAGCACCTGGCCGCGCCCGAGGCGGTGCTGGCGCGCGCCCTCACGTGCCTGCGGCCGGGCGGCGCCGTCGTGGTGTCCCTGCCCAACGTGGCCCACGTCGTGGTCTTCGCCAACCTGCTCATGAAGCGCTGGCCGCGCAGGAGCTCCGGGATCTTCGACCGCACGCACCTGCGCTTCTTCGCCAGGCGCGACATGGTGCGCCTGCTCCAGGGCGCGGGGCTGCGCGTGCTGCGCGTCCAGCCGTACTACACGCGCTACGCCGCCGTCCGCGCGGCCTGTTACGTGCTGTCGCTGTACGTCTTTCGCGAGTACTGGGCGCGGCAGTTCCTTCTGCTGGCCGAAAAGCCGCGCTGACTCGGGTACACTTGCCCTGTCGTTCAAGGGGGGCACGGTGACAGGTCTGCTCGAAGGCAAGAACATCCTCGTGACGGGCGCCGCCAACCCGCGCTCCATCGCCTGGGCGGTGGCTTTGGCCATCAAGAAGCACGGCGGGAGCGTAGCGCTCACCTACCAGGCCGAGCGCCTCAGACGCCGCGTGCAGACCCTGGCCGACAAGCTCGGCGAGGCCCCGCTCATCGAGTGCGACGTGAGCAGCGACGCGGCCGTGCGGCGCGCCGTCGATGAGCTCGCCGAGCTCATGCCCATCCTCGACGGCCTGGTGCACAGCATCGCCTGGGCCCCGGCCGAAGACCTCCAGGGCAGTTTTGTGCAGACGAGCCGCGCCGGCTTCGCGCAGGCCAACGACATCAGCTCGTACTCGCTGATCGCCACGGCTCGCGAGGCGCGGCGCCTCATGACGCGCGGCGGCGGTATCGTCACGATGACGTACGCCGGCTCCTGGCGCGTGGTGCCCAACTACAACGTCATGGGCCCGGCGAAGGCCTCCCTGGAGAGCGCGGTGCGCTACCTTGCCGCCGACCTGGGGCCAGAAGGCATCCGCGTGAACGCGGTATCCGCCGGCCCTATCGCCACCGTGGCGGCGCGCACCATCAAGGATTTCGGCGGCATGCTCGACCTGCTCGCGAGTCACACCCCTCTGCGCCGCAACGTGACCACCGAGGAGGTGGCGGACGCCACCGTCTTTCTGCTCAGCGACCTCTCGCGGGCCATCACCGGCGAGGTCGTCCACGTGGACGCCGGCGCGCACGCCACCCTCTGAGCGATGATCGCCTACGTCGCCGGAGATCTCACCACAGGGGCCCGCCTCAAGGCCCACGAGGAGGTGCAGCTCCCCGCCTACTCGACGATCAAGGTGCTGCTGGCCGCGGCCTTCTGGCGCGCCGTGGAGCGCGGCGAGCTCAGCGCGACGGAGCGGTACGTCTTTCGGCCGGGGAGCAGCGTGGGCGGCGGCGGCGCGCTGCGGGGCTTTCGCCACGCCGCCGACCTGGCTCTCGCCGACTACGCCCACCTGATGCTGGCGATCAGCGACAACGACGCCACCAACATCATCGCGCGCCTTGTGGGCTTCGACAGGGTCAATGAGCTGGCCGTCGAGCTGGGGCTCCGCCAGACGGCCATGCGACGCCTGATGATGGACGCCGCAGCCGTCGCCGCGGGCCGCGACAACCACACCAGCGCCGCCGACCTTGCGGCGCTGCTCGAGGAGCTCGCCATAGGCACGACCCTGGGGCCGGCCGTGGCCGGCCCCGTGTGGGCGTCACTCGAGCGGCAGGAGCACCTCGACGGCATCGCCCGCTACCTGCCGGCGAGCGCGAGCTACGCGGGCAAGTGCGGCGACGACTCGCCGGCGGGCCGGTACACACACGACTGCGCGCTGATCGGCGAGGGCGAGCGCCGGGTGGTCATGGCGATCATGACCGACGGCGCCGGCGGTTTCGAGGCAGTGTCACGCACGGGCGCCGCGCTCTACGAGGCGCTCGGGCAGAGCTGAGCGCGGGCCGCGGCGCGCCGCGGAGCCGCCCGGCGGCGGCGCCCAGCCCGCAGGGCTCCGCGGGCGCTGCGCTGCCCTACTCTGCCGGTCGCACCCCCAGGCCCGGCTCGCTTGACGCGGTGAGCAGGTCGCCCTTCACAGCGATGCCGGTGAACGGGTCATCTGCCAGAAGCAGCGCCCCGTCGAGATCCACCTGGTCGGCGAGACCGGCGAGCTGCAACCCGGCGGCGATGCCCAGGCTCGACTCGACCATGCACCCGAGGAGCACGCGCAGGCCGCGGCCCGTGCAGGCGGAGACGAGGGCGCACGCGCCGGCGATGCCGCCGGCCTTGGAGAGCTTGACCACGACGCCGTCGTAGATCTGAGCCACGGCGTCCAGATCGTCGCCGGTGAGCACCGCCTCGTCGGCGAAGAGCGGGACGGACGTGCGCTCACTGAGCCAGGCGGCGCCGTCTGTGTCGGCGGCCGGCAGCGGCTGCTCGACGAGCTCGGCGCCGAGCTCGGCAAGGACCGCGAGAGACGCCGCCGCGCGCTCGCGGCTCCAGCCCTCGTTGGCGTCGTAGCGAAAGGACGTCTCGGGCAGCTCGCGGGCGAGCGCCACGGCGAGCTCGAGATCGCCGTCGAAGCCGAGCTTCACCTTGAGCGTCCCGAAGGCGGCGGCGGCGCGCGCCTGCGCCAGCATCTCCTCAGGCGCGCCGATGGCGATCGTGTACGAGGTGCGCACGGACGGCCTCTCCAGGCCGAGCAGGCGCCAGACCGGCTCGCCGGCCTGCTTGCCGGCGAGGTCCCAGGCGGCGGCGCTCAGGCCGGCCCGCAGGGCCGGCCATGCCGGCGCCGCCCCGCCGTCGCCCGCGGCCAGGCGTTCGCACAGCGCCTCTACGGCGGCCGGTCCCTCCAGATCGGCGATCTGCGGGGCCAGGTCGGCGAGCATGGCCAGGCCCTCCGCCCGCGACTCGCCGTAGCGGCGGTTGGGCGCAGCTTCGCCGTGGCCCACATGCTCGCCGGCGCGCAGCTCGACCGCGTAGTTGGCGAACTCCGAGTGCGTCCAGCGCGAGATGCCGAACGGCGCGGCCGTGCGCAGATCGAGCTCCCTGGAAGAGACGTGCGCCATCTTCATCCCTCCTTCGCGGCGACGCGGAACACGCCCTCCGCGGGGGCGAAGGCGTCGTGCCCCGCGGCGTTGGTGGGCGTGACGTACCAGTAGTACGAGTGCCCTGCGCGCAGCGCCGCGGCCGGCACGACGCAGCGGCAGGCGGCCGCGTCCACACCCTCCAGGCGGCACGTGAACAACGCCTCCGCACCCTCCACGAGGCAGCCGACGTCCTCGAAGACGGCGACGGCCGCCTTCACCTGGTTCTGCTCCGGCGCCGCGATCTCCCAGACGAGCTCCACGGCGCTGCCCGCCGGTTCCTCCGCACCACCATCAGGCCATAACGCCCGCGGGCGCACGGGGTTGTACGCGAGCAGCGGATCGTTCGCCGCCGGCCGGTACAGGAACGGCGCGACGGCGCTGCCCGAGTAACCGCCGGCGCCGCGCGCATACACGACGACAGCGTAGCGGCTGCCCGGCCGGAGCGATGGCTCGGAGACCTCGAAGCGCGTGAGTGACGCGTCGCGGTCGTGGCGCTCCAGGCGGCGGCGCCACAGATCCCAGGTCTCCTCCCAGACCTCGATGCGGCAGCCGCTCACGGCGGCGGCGTCCGGATACCGCCACGACACGACGAGCGGCCCCTCCGCGACGCCCCAGCCCGGCGCGGCGACGATCAGCGGCGGCGCCGGGCGGTCGGCGAGCGCGGCGCGCTCGCCGCGCTCCATCACCGCCTCGTACAGGTCGTCGGGCACGGGTGCGCCGTCGGGGACGTAGTAGTCGAGATGGCGGGTGTGCAGGTTGTCGTAGACCTCGCGTCCGCGCACGTCGCGCGGGAGTCGCCGGCGGCAGTAGAACGGGAGGCCGTCGAGGCCGGCGGCGCGGCGCAGCGCGACGAGGTCGCGCTCTTCCGCCGCGCCGCCGGCCTGCAAGCGCGCCTGCAGACCCTTGTGGAAGAAGCGCATGCGCTCGTCCCACAAGCGCAGATACGCCCCGCCGTCGTCCCGCAGGCGGTCGGTCGTCTCGGTGGCGCGCGCATACCGGGTGTGGATCGCGCGATCCTCCACGACCGTGCCGCGCTCATCGAAAAGCGGGATGAGACCGCGCGGCGAGGAGTCGTAGACGACGTCGCGCCCGCCCACGCGTCCGCAGTAGAAGACCACGTGGTACCTGGGATCGGGCCGCGGGTGAGTCGCCAGCAGGTCGCCGGGCACGAGCTCGTCGCGCCGTCCGATCTCCTGCCAGTTGCCCGCCGTGGTCTCGTCCGCGGCCTCCCGGTTCATGTCGAAGCCGTCGTCGAGCCAGTCGAAGACCCGCAGCACCAGGCCCCAGCAGTCGAAGTGGTCGTCGAAGTTGTACGGGCGCGCCTGCGCGCCGAAGAGCTCGAGGGCCTGCAAGACTCGCAGCGGAGAGAGTGGGTCGGACCTCATGGCCCATGCTTACCAGTCCCGGCCGCCAGAGTCAAAGCGACGCGCGAGTCTCGCCAACTCGCGGCGCGACAGGTAGACTTGCACGTCTATGGGGGTTGACGCACACACGCTTCTCCGCCTGACCGACCTCACCGTCGACTTCGCGTCGCACGAGGGCACCGTGCACGCCGTCGACAAGGTGAGCTTCTCGGTCGCGCCCGGCGAGCTCGTGGGCCTCGTCGGCGAGTCGGGCTGCGGCAAGAGCGTCACCGCGAACGCCATCCTCGGTCTCACCCGGATGGTGAGCAACGCGACCATCAGCGGCAGCATCGAGTTCCTCGGCCGCGACCTCGTGGCGATGCCCGAAAGAGAAGTCCGCGACATCCGCGGCAAAGACATCTCGATGATCTTCCAGGATCCGGTCACGAGCCTCAACCCGGTGCTCAGCATCGAACGCCTCATGACCGAGGGCCTCGAGGTCCACCTCGGCCTGTCTCACGCGGACGCCGTCATGCGCTCCATCGAGCTCCTGCAACTGGTCGGCATCCCCAAGGCGGCCGGGCGCATCAAGGACTACCCGCACCAGTTCTCCGGCGGCATGCGCCAGCGCGTGATGATCGCCATCGCCCTCAGCTGCAACCCCAAGCTGCTGCTCGCCGACGAGCCCACCACCGCCCTCGACGTCACCATCCAGGCGCAGATCCTGCGCCTCATGAAGCAGCTCAGCCGCGAGTACCACGCCGCCGTGATCGTCATCACCCACGACCTCGGCGTGGTGGCCGGCATGTGCGAGCGCATCCTCGTCATGTACGCCGGGCGCATCGCCGAGAGCGGCTCGGCCAAGGCCCTCTTCGGCCACCCTCACCACCCGTACACGGTCGGCCTGCTGCGCAGCGTGCCGCGCCTCAACGAGCCGCGCAGGGACAGCCTGCAGACGATCGCCGGGCTGCCCCCCGACCTCGCCCACCTGCCGCCCGGCTGCAGCTTCGCGCCGCGCTGCTGGCTGGCC
>JBAXRL010000130.1:0-7145 GCA_037131205.1 Actinomycetes bacterium
GGAAGATGCCGGAACAGACCGTTCAGGTCTTTCACCACAACGATTCCGATGGGCTCACTTCGGGCGCCATACTCACGCGCGCCTTCGAGCGGCAGGGATATGAAGTCAGGCGCTTCTGTCTGGAAAAGCCATATCCCGCGGTGCTGGACAAGGTCTTCGAGCAGGAGGGCAAGATCCTCGTCTTCGCCGATTTCGCCGGGAGGATCGCCCCGCTGCTCTCCGCGTTGAACCAGGGAAGAAACCTGACCCTGATCCTGGATCACCATGTCGCGGAGGCTTCGACCGATCCGCGAGTCATGAACCTCGACCCCGACCTCTTCGGCTTGAAAGGGGATCGCGACATCTCCGGTTCGACGACCTGCTACCTGTTTGCGCGCACCCTGGATCCGGTCAATCGCGACCTGGCTCACGTCGCCGCCGTGGGCGCGGTGGGTGACGGTTTCTTTGTGGACGGCGCTCTGGTCAGCGAGAACCGTGAGGTCGCAATGGAAGCCGTTCGACAGGGCCGCATCGAGATCAGAAAAGATGGAGTCGGGGAGCAGTACCTGCTGAACGGCTCGGCAGGTCAAACAGACCTCATCGCTGTCGGCGACTATCTCGATGTCCTGGGGGGAGTGGGCTACTACCAGCACGGACCGGACATGGGGGTGAGGGTCTGCCTTGAAGGGGTTTCACCGGAGTCGGAGCGGATGGTGGAGGAGCTGGAGGCCGTCAGGACGCGGCTGTTCGACGAGGAGATCGCGAGGCTCCAGGCAGGCGCCTTGAAGCAGGCGCCTCACATCCAGTGGTTTCACGTGGAGACACGCTTCTTCCCGATGGGGGTCAAGATGGTCGGGGCCTTCTGTGACGCCATCAGGACCACGGACCTCATCGATCCGCGCAAGTACCTCGCCGGATTCCAGATCGTCCCCGATGAGATCCCGGACTTCGGGGCGCTCAGGTTCAACCAGGTGAAGATCTCCATGCGGGTCTCTCCTTCCATGGAAGGAGAGATCAGGGCGGGACGAGCGATGGGGCTCAACATCCTGCTTCCCGCAGCGACAGGCAGACTCGGAGGGTTCTCCGATGCGTGCCACAGTCTGACGGCCGCCACCACGGTGGCCGTCGGCAAAGAAGAAGAGCTGATCGACGAAATGGAAAACATCCTGGATGGAGAGTCGCATGGCTGAAGGCAGCGGGTTCGGAAAGTCGATCCTGATCGGCGATCAATTTGTCCTTGACGGAGTCCCGGCGATCGTCTCGTCGATACCATATGAGACCGTGACGACCGTGGAACGCATCGACGGCGAGGGATGGGTCCTCGAAGACGACCGCATCGAGGTCCCCGGGTACAAGGACAAGAAGAGGGTACAGCAGGGCGAATCCATCGACAGGATCCTCGAGGTCATGAGCATCGACGTTGAGAAGACGCCCCTCAGGATCACCGTCGGGGGAACGCTCCTGGCCGGCAGCGGAGTGGGCGCCAGCGCCGCCATCTGCGTTTCGCTGGCGCGCGCCTTGAACGCGGAGTTCGACCTGGCCTATTCGATCGAGGAGATCAACCGGGTAGCCTGGCAGGGGGAATTCCCCTATCACGGGGTTGCCAGCGGAGTAGACAATACCGCCTCGACCTATGGCGGGCTTCTGCTCTTCTGGTTGGAGGATGGAGAGCAGCATTTCGAAAGGATCAAGACTCCAGGGTCCTTTGAGATAGTGCTCGCCAACAGCGGCGTCACCGTCGATACGGCGGCCCTGGATGAGTTCATCGATCAGCAGAAGACCGGCGATCCGGAGCTGTTTGCGGCGCGGCTCAACACCATCAGGGCTCAGGTCCTCGACATGAAGAGCGCCCTTGAAGCAGGCGATCTGCCGAAGGTGGGGGAGATCATGTCGGCCAACCACAAGCTCCTCGCCGCCATGGGGATGTCCCACGAGACTCTGGACCACATGTGCGAGACAGCTTTGGAAAAGGGCGCTTTGGGGGCCAAGGTCACGGGAGGTGGCAGGGGCGGCTATATGGTCTCGTTGACGCCGGGAACGAAACTCCAGGAGACGATCGCGTCGGCGTTCGAAGAGGAAGGACGCAAGGTCATCCGCGCGACGATCGGTGGCGGTTGACCGCCGGCGCCATGAGCCCACAGGCGATCGGCGTCGGCGGCGGGCGGAAGACACGTTGAGCAGCCTGCGCCCCCCGACACGCTTCTTCGCCGGCTACATCTTCGACCTGGACGGGACCGTCTACCTGGGGGAAGCCCTGCTTCCCGCGGCGGGCGAGACCCTGAGGGTGCTGCGCGCGCGTGGCTTGCGCACGATCTTCATCTCCAACAACCCCACGCATGCGCGCGAAGACTACGCCGTCAAGCTCACCCGCCTGAGCGTGCCGACCTCCGTTGAAGACGTTCTGACCTCATCGCTTGTGCTGGTGGAGTTCCTCAAGCGGCGCATGCCGGGCGCCCGCCTGTTCGTCGTCGGCGAGGAGCCGCTGTGCGCCGAGCTGCGCCGCGGCGGGTTCGAGCTGACCGAGCAGGCGCACGACGTCGATGCGGTGATCGCCAGCTTCGACCGCACCTTCGTGTACCGCAAGCTGCAGATCGCCTTCGACGCCATCCGCGCCGGGGCGCGCTTCTTCGCCACCAACGGCGACCGCTACTGCCCTGTCCCCGGCGGCGGCGAGCCCGACTGCGCCGCCATCATCGCCGCCATCGAGGCCTGCACCGAGACGCGGGTCGAGGCCGTGCTCGGCAAGCCATCCAGCTACATGATCGCGGCCGCTCTGAACCTGATGGACCTGCCGGCCGCGGACTGCCTGATGACCGGCGACCGGTTGGAGACCGACATACTCATGGGCCAGGAGGCGGGCATGTCCACCGCACTGCCGCTGACCGGTGCGACTCCCGAATCCGCCTTGGCGGGCGCGTCCATCCAGCCGACCTACGTCCTGCGCCATCTGGGTGACCTGCTGCCGACCTGACCACATCCGTGAGCCCGTTCCAGCGGTTCTGCGAAGCGCGACTTCCGCCGGACCTTGCCGAATACCTTCGCGGCAACGCCCGCGTCACTCCCGAGGTCGCGGCTGAGCTGCGGCGCGGCGCGCGCTCCGGCCGGCACGCGAGCGCCGCGAGCGCGCCGCCCGGTACGCGAACGCCGCGGCTCGCCTCTGCGGGCCGCGGCGTTCGCCTTCCTGCCTCCACTACGATCGGGTCGCGCGGCGCAGTCACGCCGCGCGGTGCTTCATCTCACTGCAGCGCGTCTATCTGAGCGGTGACACTCTCGAGCACGCCGGCCATCCGCGCCAGTCGCTTGTCGAGGTCGCCCAGGGAGTAGTCGCACTGCGTCGTGAGCCCGATGATCGCGCCACCGTACTCACCCGCCTCTATCATGCGGTACTCGGGCATGATGTCGAGCGGCCTGGGCAACTGCCCCTGACCGCCCCAATTGATGCGGTAGTAACCGGGGTCGTGTCGGGTGAGCTCCTTGAGGAACACCGGGTAGCTGAAGTCGATGCCGTACCAGGTGAGGTAGGTGCCGCCCAACGCCGTCAGGGCGGTGTCCTTGTCCGGGCTCGCCAGCTTGATCGCCGCCAGGGCGGCGTTCATCCCCTGCACGTCGGCCAGCACCTGCTGGTGCGGGTAGATGGTGGCGTCCCACGGCGAAAGAGCCGTGAGGTTGCTGTTGAGATCCTTCTCGATGGCGAGCAGCGCCTCGTTGACGGTCGCGGCCTCGCTCGCCATGCCCGCCGCGTTGGCGTCGTACCAGTCGGCGGCCGTTTGGAAGGCGGCGACGGCGTCCGTGAGCCTTGCGGCGACGGCGTCGCCCGCGCCGGCGGTGGTCAGCGCGTCTGCATCGACGGTGGCCGCCAAGTCGTCGGCACGCGACTTCAAGCTGTATGGCAACAGCCCGGTGTCGAAGCCCTGCTGCATGCGCTGGATGAGCTTGGCGCACTGCGCCAGGTACGGCCAGTCCATGAGCGAGCTGTTCTCGAAACTGGTGTGGTAGAGCGTCCAGTAGAGATCGTCGTCGGTGGAAAGCATCACGCTCGGAGCACCAGCCGCCGTGAACGTCCACTGGTCGTTCCACGAGAAGGCCGGCGTCGTCACGTTGCTGCCATACGGGAGCAGGGCGGCATTGTCCGTCACCAGCTTGTCGAAGAACGGCTTCAGCTCGGGCGTGCACTTCATGTTGAAGGGCGCGCCCTCAGTGGCCATGAGCTCGATGCTCAGCACGGCGCGGATCCTGCCCGCCCAGGCCTTGTGCGTGTGCGTGGCGGCGTACCAGGCGCCGACGCACCACTCGCAGTAGGCGTTGCTGTGGCCGAACTCCTCGCCCATGGTGGCGAGGAAGACGATGTCGTGCTTCGGCTTGCAGCCGCTCATCTTCATCGCCTTGGCGATGGTGAGCATGTTCACCAAGGCGCCGGTGTCGTCGAGGCCGGCGCGGAAGTGGGCGTCCTGATGGGCGTCCATGACCACCATGGCGCCATCCTGGACGCTCCCTGGGATGACGCCGATGACGTTGTAGCCAAAGCCGCTGTCTTCAGCCATGGTCACGCCGACGTCGAGCTTCAGCGTAGCCTCGGCGTTGGGTCCGGCCGAGGCTATGAACTGCTTCAGCGCGTCTCCGTTCGTCTTGGAGATATAGACCATCGGCGGGGCCTGCGTGTCGTAGTACCCGTCGAAGCTGCCGAGCGCGTCGTCGGAGAAGCTGTAGTACTTGGGGTCGTCCGCGATCGCCGTGACGACAACGCCCGCGGCGCCGCGATGCCACGCCTCGAAGGCGGGCATGTTGAACCACCATGACGTCATCATCTTGTCGACCAGCACGAGCCTGCCGGTGACGTCACCCACCGTGGCGTAGTCGGCCGCCGTGCCGCCGCCCACGTACACCAGCTCGCTCGTGATGCCCTCGAGCGGCGTGCCTGGTACGCCACCGAACGTCGAGGCGACTGCGGTCTGGTTGTTGAAGCTCAGGCTGGCGCTCTTGAACTCGAAGACGTCGCAGGGCGCCTTCTCGAGCTTGGCGCCGACGAGGCCTGTGGTCTTGTACTCCTTGAGGACTCTCGCGGAGACGGCGCGCTCTGCACTCGTGCCGGCCCAGCGGAAGCCCAGGTCGGGGTTGGTGCCCAGTGAGGTGAAGTACGCCTCGAGATTCTGCGGGTAGTGGTCCGTGAAGAGCTTGTCGAGGGTCTGGTCGAACGTGAGCTTGGCTTGCGCTGTAGCCGGCAGCACCACCATCGCCACCAGCAGTACGGCCAACATCATCAACAGGATCGGTCGCTTTGACTTCATGTACCCCCCAGTGCCCGGTTCGCGCCTTCTGAGTCCGCCCCAGCGGCGAGTGCCCGCGCACCTGCCGCTCGAGCGCCGCATCGGTCTACCGCCTCATCACCTCCCTGAAGTCGAGAATCGACCCGTTGGGATGCTGGCAGCCGAACACGCTCTGTCGCGCGTACGAAGGGGGTTGGTCGCTGCTCTGGCAGACCGGCGTGCCCCCCCGGCCACCAGAGTCCATGTCGAGACGGGGTCGTACCTCCCCGCCCGGTAGCATGTGACCGGGGTCAGGCCGAGCGATCGAGGACCGCCACCTGAAGCGCGCGCTCGAGCTCCGCCAGACGCCACTCGAGCACGACGAACACCGCTTGCTTGCGGGCGCACGCGATTGTCCGTCTTGAGATGCTCCGCGAGACGGCCATCTCGAGGTCGGGCAGCCCGGCCAGTTTCTCGCGTAGCAACGTGCGCCGATCCTCGTCCAGCGATTTCATGGCAGTCTCGACAGCCTCGTCGATCGACACGCCTTCCTCTGCGGTCATGAAGACTCCGCGCCCGCGATCCCCCGGCCTCCGGCACATTGTGACCGCACCGCGGAGCGCTGACCGACCTTTGATCGATGTCGACTTCCGAGTCGACATGCGGCTCACTGTCATCACGCGCGGCACGTGGGTCATCGCCGTCGTCGTCGATGGCCGCGGTCGCTGCCCCGTCAAGACAGGAGGGTGATGACGCCGACGTTCGCGGAACACACGAGGCAGGCGCAGGAGCACCCCGCGCTTGGAGCTGCCTGATGACGCTCGAGCTCATCGACGCGCTCGTCGCGTCCCGCCAGAGCGTCGGCGCCGGGCGCCTGCTACAGTGGATCTCGTGCATGATCGTCCCTTTATCCAGAGGAGGCGCAGAGTGAGCTACTCGATGATCGACGTCAAGGACTTTGAGGGCCGACGCACGCCGGTCGCAAAGGCCCTCGACGCCCTCGCGATCAAGGCCAACCAGTTCGACTCACCGCCCGGTCACCTGGGCTTCGAACACGACGAACTGAAGTCGGGCCAGGAGGAGCTCTTCGTGCCGCTCAGTGGCGCAGGCTCCATCCTGATCGACGGCGAGACCGTCGACCTCGAGGCGGGACGTTACGTGCTCGTGCAGCCGTCCGCCACGCGGCAGGTGGTCGCCGGGCCAGAGGGTCTCTCGTATCTCGTGATCGGCGCGCGCGTGGAAGGCGAGACCGGCTGATCCAGCGGGGCGCGCCAGTCCAGGGATCCACCCCGGTGACAAGAGGCCCTGGGCCTCTTCCGCGAGGATGGCCGGGGTGGCCCGCGTCTCTTGGGCCAGGCCGTCCCCGTCACCTGGCGCCCACCAACCGCAGACTCCACCCGGGCGACGCCTGCGTCGGCGATGACGCGATACGACAACGGAGCGGCAGGCCGCTCCATCATCTCGTCGCCGGCGCCGGGATCCCCAGCTCCCGGATCACCTGCCGCGTGACCCGCGGACGCGTTGCGCGCTGCTCGGCAGGTACGTGGTCCATTGGACGCTCTCCGCGTCACCATCAGCCCAGCCCCAGCGAGTCCTTCAGCGCCTCATCGACCTTGAGCGTTGTCTGCGGCGCAAGCGTGCCGTGCCGCTCTTCCAGAAGGTCGCTGGGGATGGTGTCGATCGTCATGCGTGTTCGACCTGTCAACACCGCCTGGGCGGGCCGTGCGGCCTTCGCGCGCGCCAGCCGACAGGCGCGCCCCGCGCGCGGTCGAGTGGCGTGTCATACCTTGATCCTGAGGGAAGGGCGCTCGTGCCGCGTGGGCTTCTCTTCGCAGACGGTCTGCGGACACAGGGCGACGCCCAGCGCGGAAGACAGGCGGCTCAGCGTCAGGATCGTGGGATTGCCTCGCGCCGACTCGATGC
>JBAXRL010000131.1:0-7128 GCA_037131205.1 Actinomycetes bacterium
TGAAGGCGCGGAACTGCCTCACCTGCAAGCACATGCCTCATACCGCCGACGAACAGTGCGGGCAGATGGTCGGTTGGCACATGGTGAGCGAAGAGTGGGGCATTCGTAACCGTGTCCTGACAGCGTGCTCTGAGTGGGAGAGGCGGCCATGAGTGCCGTCGAGGGGTACCGCGACTATTGGGATAAGTGGGGTTCTGAAGATGAGGACCACGAAGGGCTTGTCGATTTGAAGCATCACGCCGACGCTGCCATCGCCGAGCTCGAGCAGGCGTACGAGGCCATGCTCAGCCTGCACGGTGACGAGGTGCGCAAGCGTGAGAGGACCGATGCCCAGCTGCGGCAGGCACAGTGGGCCATGCTGGAGGCCGAGATCGCCCGCCTCAACCTCATCTGCGACCGGCTCGCTGCGGCGGGGCACTCGTGAATGTCCAGTTCAGTGTCGGCGGGATTCCCCAGGGTAAGCAGCGCCCACGCCTCGGCAAGGGCGGGCGCGTGTACACGCCGGCTCCGACCCGGCGTTACGAGCGCATGGTCGCATGGGCGGCGCTGGAGTCTCGTCCGAGGGGCTGGGCGCTGACGGGCAGGTTTCGCGTCGAGGTGGTCTGCTACTTCCCTGACGAGCGCCGCAGGGATGTGGACAACGTGCTCAAATCGGTCCTCGACGGCATGCAGGGCGTGCTCTACGAAGACGATTCGCAGGTGGTCGTCGCCAGCGCCATCAAGTGGCTCGACCGCGAGAGGCCACGCACCGAGGTCGTCGTGAAGCGCTGCGGCGCGTAGAGTGAGGCCAGAGACGGAGGAGGATCAATGCTGAGCGAAGACGAGCTGAGAGAGTGCGAGGAAGACGCCCGGAAGCACGGCATCCCCTACATGCTCGACCGCATGGGGCTGGACGGGATCGGCAACGACGTCTGCGACCTTCACAAGCGCATCCTGGAGCTTGAGGCTGAGGTGGCTGCATTCCAGAAGCTCAAGCTCACTCTCATGGCTGAATCGAATGCAACAGCAAGAAGGGTGCGGGCGTTGGAGGCCAAGGGGACCAGCTGTTGCTACTAGGTGAATAGGGGATATGATCACCAGCGCGCTGCGCCCAGGACCCTGCCTGCCCCTCCCGCCATTTTCGTGACAGTCAGAGCGCCTCGTTCGTTTCGCCCGGGCCGCGTTCGGAACGCGGTGACGCCTCATCCAGACTTGACCCATGAAGGCAAAGCCGACAGCGTGCGCTTGGTGCGGCACCCCGATCGTCCAGCCCAATGGCGGAGGCCGGCGTCGCTTCTGTGGTGACGCCTGCCGAATGCGCCGGCAGCGGGCAGCGCGCCAGGCCATCCCCGCGATGCCGGCACCCCCAGAGGCGCTCGCGACCGTCGCCGATGTCAGGGCGGCACCCGAGGAGCAGCTCGCCTCCGTTGTCGAGACCTCGCAGGTCTGCGCGGTCGCCTACGATCGTCTGGCTCGCCAGCTTCCTCCGCAGTTGGCTTGGCGATCGCAGCGGGCCGGCGAACAGATTCGCAGCACACTCTCCGAATGCTTCGAGGTGAAGACCAATGCCGGCACCGACTAAGGACCCCGTGGCAGCGAAGCGCGGACGGGGTCGCAAGCCGAAGACCACGGCCGTCGCCGTCGTCGAGGCGGCGCCCGTGGCTGTGCCGTGCGATCTTCCGGACGGAGCCCACGAGCTCTACCGCGTGGCTGTCGCCGAGCTTCTCCCCCGCGGTCTACGACCTGTCGACCTCGAGGCCATTCGGCAGATGAGCCTCTCCGCCCACTACGCTCGGCAGGCAGAACGCCATATCGAGGCCCACGGCCTCCTCATCGCCACGGAGTTTGGCGAGCGCATCAACCCCATGCTCAAGCTCCACCGCGACGAGTCGGACAAGTACATGAAGATCGCCAACGAGTACGGGCTCACCATCGCGTCTCGTCTGCGCCTCGGCCTTCTCCACTTGGCCGGCGAGAGTCTCCTTGCCGGCATCGACAAGGAGATCGGCATCACGGTCAAGGCGTGAGGCGCTACACGAAGACCGGCCTGCGCCATGCCGGCTACGTGCGCGAGTTCGGCGAGAAGTTCGTCTGCCACAAGAAGGACCGCTGGGCCGGAGCGCCGTTCGTGCTCGAGCCGTGGCAGTGGGAGGGCATCTTCCTGCCGATCTACGGAACGGTCGACCGCCGCGGCCGTCGGCGATATACGCGAGCCCTCATCGGGCTGCCGCGCTGGGAGGGGAAGTCCGAGTGTCTCTCCCTGATGCTCATGTACCACCTCTTCGTGGAGCGCGTCAGTGAGGGCGAGGCGTATGTCGTCGCATCCAACGAGCGCCAGGCGCGCATCGTCTTCAACACGGTGAAGCGCATGATCCAGGCGAACCCCCGGCTGGCCGCTGCCTGCGACATCTACAAGCACGAGATCTGGGTGAAGGAGACGGGGTGCGTGTTCAAGGCGATGCCGGCAGACGCCGACTCTGCCCAGGGCTTCCATCCCTCGTTCTGCGCCGTCGACGAGGTCCACGTTCATCGCTCGCACGAGCTCATCGAAGCGATGCAGTCCGGCATGGTGGCCCGCGAGAGCGGCCTCCTGGTGGCCATCACCACGGCCGGCCAGCAGCGCAAGGGTGTCCTTTGGGAGATGCTTCACGGCAGCGAGGACCGTGTCTCATGGGGCAAGCAGGAGGGCACGTATGTCTATTGGGTCGGTGCGGCCGACGAGGACGACGGCACCGACCCGAAGGTGTGGCGCAAGGCGAACCCGGCCTCGTGGATCACGGACGCCATGCTTGAGCAGCAGTACGCGCAGAGCGCCTTCCCCGTGTTCGAGCGATATCACCTAAACCGCTTTCCCTCGACGGGCACGAACCGCGCCTATTCCGGCAAGCTGTGGCACGCCTGCCGCGAGCGCGCGCACATCGACTCGGATCTGCCGTGCGTCATCGGTCTGGACGCGAGCTGGACACGCGACACGACCGCCCTGCTCCTCGACCAGGTCGGCGCCGACGGCTTCCACAACGTCCTCGCCTGGGTGTGGCGCAAGGACGAGGCGCTGGGCTACATCGACCACGAGGCCGTGGAGGCGAAGATCGTCGAGCTCTGCGAGGACTTCAACGTGACCAGGATCGCCTGCGACCCAAACTACTTCACGCGGTCCATGTTGAAACTCCAAAACGAGTTCGGTCTGCCGATCGAGGAGTTCCGCCAGAGCCACATCAAGATGAGCGCCGCGTCGATGATGCTTCTCGACGTTCTCAAGGAGGGCCGGATGCGCCACGGCGGAAACGCCGAGCTGACCGACCAAGTGCTCAACGCGGGCGCCCAGGAGACGCCCTACGGGTGGCGCATCACCAAGGTGCAGAACGATCTCAAGATTGACGCTGCTGTGGCTCTCGTCATGGCCGCGTACCTCGCGGAGTCCGAGGCCCTGACGGTATCGGAGCCGCGCGTGATTACCGCGTGACGGCTGCCGGGTGACGCCGGCCGCACCATGGAGCCATGAAGATCAGCCGCCGCCGGTACCTCGAGACGCTTGCTGCTGAGACGGTCGTCGTACACACCACTGACGACGCCTCCATTCGCGGTGTGCTCATCGCCGTGTACGCCGACGTCTTCGTGCTCCGCTCCGCGGCCTTCCTCAACCCTGACGGATCGAAGATCGCGATTGACGGCGAGACTCTCGTGCCCGCTCCGCACGTCAAGTTCCTGCAGCGCATCCTCACGGACGGAGGCCCATGACGGTCATCATTTCGGACGGCGCGCAGGTGCGTACCCTGCCGACGAATCTTCCGTGGTCCGACCGCGGCATCACCACCTACAACGGCCCTGGCGGCGGCAGCGTCGGGCTGTGGGGCGGCCGCTCAGCGACATACGAGCAGATCGTTTTCTCGCAGCCCTGGGTGTACGCCGCAGTGCGAACCTTCTACCTGGCGATCGCCCGGCTGCCCGAGAAGACGTACATGGGCCTCACCGGTGAGGACCGCAAGCGCACCCGCGACCACGCGGTCGCCAACCTGCTGCGCAACCCGTACCCGGGTGGCAGCGCCTTCGACCGCAAGGGCGCGCTCGCCTATAACCTGTTCAGCCAGGGCAACCACCTCGAGCTCAAGATGCGCCACGCCGGCCCCGATGCGCCTCCCGACGAACTGTGGCCTATCCCGTGGACGTGGGTGCAGCAGATCACGGTCGGCATCGAGACGCTCGCCTACCGGGTGTTTCCGGGCATCGGCTCGCCCTACACACTGTTGCCGCGCGAGGTCGTGCACTACCGGCTCATGGGCGGCCGCTCGCCGCTCGAGCCGCTGCGCCGCACGCTCGGCATCGAAGACGCGGCGATGGACTGGACGCAGCAGACGCTCGACAACGGCCCCAGCCTGCGCGGCGCCTTCTCGACCGACAACACCCTGACGGATCGCACCATCCCGCGGCTGCGCGCCGAACTCGAATCGCTGTACTCCGGGCCGGCGGGGCACACGCTGGGCATCTTCGACCAGGGGCTCAAGTTCAGCAGCGTCAGCCAGTCGGCCGCCGACGCCGGCGTGGGCGACACGCGCAAGGCGACGCGCGAAGAGGTCGCCGCCTGCTTCGGCATTCAGGCGCCGATGATCGGCATCCTCGACCACGCGACGTACTCGAACATCCAGGAGCTGCGGCGCTCGTTCTACGTCGACACCGTGGCGCCGCACCTCACGCTCATCGAGGACACCGAACAGGTGCAACTCATCCAGGGCGAAGCGCCGTGGAAACGTGACGGCATCTTCGTCGAGTTCGACATGGGCGAGATTCTGAAGCCCGACCCGCTCGCCGAGGCGCAGTCGATCATGCTCCTCACCTCGAGCGGCACGAACTCGACGAACGACAACCGCAAACTCAAACGCATGGACCCGATCGGCGACCCGAACGACCCGGAGAACCCGTACAACCGGCCGCGCGTGCCGGCCAACCTGCTCGACCCCGCGGCGCCCACCGCTGCCACTGTGGCCGCTTCCGCTTCCGCGTCGATGCACGAGGCTCTCGTGATCGAGGCGATGCGCGCCGGCCGGCCCACACACACCGAGGAGGACGACGATGCGTCGGCAGTTCCCGAAGGCTAAGGGATCGTTCTACGACATCAAGGCCGCGGTCCGCGCCGAGGGCGAACCGACCGCGACGGACCTGTGGATCTACGACGTCATCGGTGACGACTGGCTCGACCCGTCGCTCACCGCCAAGGAGCTCTGCCAGAGGATCGCCGCCATCGACACGGCGGAGATCGTGCTCCACCTCGCCAGCCCGGGCGGCAGCGTCTCGGATGGGCTGGCCATCTACAACGCTCTCATGAGCCACCCTGCCGCTGTGACGTCGCGGGTGGAGGGCTGGACGGCGAGCATGGCGACGATCGTCGCTCTCGCCGGCGAGACGGTGACGATGTTCGACAACTGCCTCTTCATGATCCACAACCCGCTCATGCTTTGCGTGGGCAACGCCCGCGAGCTGCGCGAGCAGGCCGACTGGCTCGACCGGGTGGGCGGCATCATGCAGGCCATCTACATGGCGCGCTGCACGAAGACCGAGGACGAGCTGCAGTCGGCGCTCGACGCCGAGACGTACCTCTCCGCCGACGAGGCCCTCGACTGGGGCTTCGTCACTGAGGTCGTGGCCACCGAGCAGAAAGCCGCCGCGGTCGCAGACCTCGGCGTGTTCGACGCCATGGGATTCCGCACGCCGACCAGCGTCGGGCGCGCCCTGCATGCCGAGAATGAGGGCCGGCTGAGGGAGCCCGCGATCCTCGCCGCCGACGTGCTTGCCATGCTCGACCGCAAGGCCGAGTGCCGGCCGCGTCGCGGGGCGGGTGACGCCTCCCGCACTATGGACAAGAAAGGCTATGCGTCGATTCTGCTAGCGAGCAAACGACACTGAGGAGTGATCACACATGGACCTGAAGACACGTGCTCGCAAGCTCCGCGAGCAGTCCGACACCAAGAACGCCGAGGCATCGACGAGGTGGGACGAGCTGGTTGGCGCGCGTGAGGTGCTCGGCAGCGTCGAGTCCGACGACCTCACTGCCGCTCCCGAGTTCGCGACGGCGCAGGCCGCCAAGACCGCCTACGACGCCGCCGCGACCGAGGCCCGCACCGCCGAGGACGCCTACAAGGGCGTACTCGAGCTGATGGGCACCGAGGCGCCGGAGGGCGCCCCCCAGGGCCGCGTCCGCCAGCCGGACGCCGCCGGCGACCGTACCTCGATCGGCGAGGCGTTCACCGCCAGCGACGTCTTCCGCACCGTCGCCGCGCGCATCCCCGACACCCCGGGCTCCAAGCTCCAGATCGGCACCACCGAGTCCGTGCCGGTGGCGGACCGCGACCAGGCGCGCGCGATCCTGCGCGGCCCGCAGGCCGCCATCTTCTCGACGCCGGCCGAGGTCGTGGCGCCGGACCAGAAGCCCGGCATCCGTCCGCTGCCGCTTCTGCCGCCGCTGACGGTGCTCGACCTCATCACCATGGCGACCACGGACTCGACGAGCGTCAAGTGGATCCGTGAGAACGTGTTCACCAACAACGCCGCCGAGGTGGCCGAGTCCAAGGCTGGCTCTGAGATCACCAAGCCCGAGAGCGCGCTGACGCTCGAGCCCGTGACCTTCGACGTCACGACCATCGCCCACTGGATGCCGGCCTCCAAGCAGTCGCTCCGCGACGTCGCCGGCGTCAAGAGCCTCATCGACGCCAAGCTTGAGTGGGGCCTGCGGCGCCGGCTGGCCACGCAGGTCATCAACGGTGACGGCATCGGCGCCAACCTGCTCGGCATCTGCAACACGCCGGGCATCGGCCACGTCGACCGTTCCGGCTCCGACGCCGAGACCCTCATCGAGGACATCTACGACGGCGTGGTCACGATCGGCGACGCCTACGGCGAGGCGCCCAACGTGTGCTTCGTCGGCCGCGCCGACTACAAGGTGCTGCGCTTCGCCCGCGACAACAGCGGCTTCGAGGCGGGCACCGGCGGCTACATCTTCGGGGCTCCCCGCAGCGTCAACGCGATCGAGGTCGAGGGCTGCCTCGTGCTGCCGAACTTCGACCTGCCGTCGGGCATGAGCATCATGGGCATCTGGCGCGAGTTCGCCGTCTGGATTCATGAAGGAATGACCATCGGCATGTCGGATTCGCACGCCGA
>JBAXRL010000132.1:0-7108 GCA_037131205.1 Actinomycetes bacterium
GTCGCGGAGCCGGCGGCGGTCGCGGAGCCGGCGGCGGTCGCGGAGCCGGCGGCGGAGCAGCCGGCGACGGCCGACGTGGACGAACCGGCCTGATCAGGCGCCGCCGGCGACGATCTCCAGATCGTCGATGAAGCGGCGCTGCGCCGGCGCGATGGCCACGCGCGCCGCCGGCAGATCGAACCAGGCGGCGCGGTCCACCTCGGGGAGCTCGGACCGCGTCCCGGAGCGCGGCGGCCACTCGATGGCGAAGGCGTTGCTCACGATGGCCGCCGGGTCGCAGTCGTGCTGCGCGGCCCAGGCGTAGAGCTTGTGATGGTGCGCCTTGACGCCGCCGAGGGGCTGGAAGGGCCCTTCGGGCGCCAGCCCCGTCTCTTCCCTCACCTCGCGCAGAGCGACGGCCAGCAGGTCCACGCCGGCGGCGCGGTTCCTGGCCTTGGCGGCGGTGACCGTCGCCGGCGCGGGGCCGAGCTCTTCCGGCTCGACCTCGCCCTTGGGGATGCTCCAGGCGCCGGGGTGCACGAGCAGCACCTCGAGGCGGCGCTCGCCCTCGGCGCCGGCCAAGGCGCGGCGGTACATGAGGAGTCCTGCGCTCACGATCGGCATGCCGCAAGCATCGCACGGGTAGTGTGCGAGCCAGTTGATCGTGAGCAGCGCCCCTGTGGGGGCCGAAGGGAGACGACATGTGCACACGCGCGCTCTGGTCGAGCGGAGGCGAGCCCGGAAGGGGCATCGTCGTGGTGGGTCGCAACATGGACTGGATGGAAGACACGCGCACCAACCTGTGGGCGCTACCGCGAGGCATCGCCCGCGACGGGATGACGTCGGGTGAGACCGTGAGGTGGACGTCGAAATACGGCAGCGTGGTGGCCGCCATGTACGACGTCGTCTGCGTCGATGGCGTCAACGAGAAGGGTCTGGCGGTCAGCGGTCTCTACCTCACCGAGGCGGACTATGGCGAGCGCGACGAACGCCGGCCCGGCCTCGCAATCAGCGTCTACGGTCAGTTCCTTCTGGACATGTTCGCCACCGTGAACGAGGCGGTGGCGTGGTGCGAGACGAGCGACTACCAGGTGTGCAGCGCAGCCCTGGGTTCGAGCGGCAAGCCGGGCACGGGGCACATCGCGCTGGCCGACGCCGAAGGCGACTCGGCCGTCATCGAGTTCCTCCACGGGGCACAGCGCATCCATCACGGACGACAGTTCACGACGCTGACGAACTCACCGCCCTACGACGAACAGCTGGCGGCGCTGCCCGACTACGCCGGCTTCGGCGGCGCGAAGCCGCTGCCCGGCACCACCCAGGCGGACGACCGCTTCGTGCGCACCGCCTACTACCTCGCCAATCTGCCGGCGACCGCCGACGAGCGCCGGGCGGTCGCCAGCGTGCTCAGCGTGACGCGCGGCGCGGCCCAGCCGTTCGGTACCGTCGACCCGGCGCGGCCGAACATCTCGGCGACGCGCTGGAGCACGGTGGCCGATCTGACACATCGCGTGTACTACTTCGAGTCCACCACCAGCCCCAACATCGTCTGGGTGCGACTCGAGGCAATGGACCTCGGCCTGGGAGCCCCAGCCCTGAAGCTCGACCTCGTGGGCGATCCGGACCGCGTCGGAGACGTCTCCGCGGCCTTCGCTCCCGGCGAGACTCTGGCGTACTTGCCCGCGGGCGGCGCGACGTCCTGACGTCTTGACCAGTGCGGACAAGGAAAGGCCGGGGCGGGCGCTCTCGCGCCCGCCCCGGCCTCGACCAGCGCCGGTCGGCTGGAGGCTGAAGCGGCGGTCAGCTTGAGCCTGAGCCCGCGAGCACGGCCGAGAACACCTGCCACGCGAGCAGAGCCTTCGCCGTCAGGCTGAGAATGATGTAGGTCTTCTCGCCGACAAGGTAATTCTTCCAGGGCCCGATCTTCCTGTACTGCAGCCACATGTTGATGGCGAACACGTTGAAGAAGATGAAGAGGCTGGCGATGATCCCGTAGACGAACGTCGGCGGCGACGGGCCGTCGAGCCCCGGGCTCCACACGTAGATCACGATGACGATCCACGGGATGACGCCGGCGAACGCGCCGAACCAGAACGAGAGCCAGCTTGGCTTGCCGGGCGACTCGTACTTCTCCATGAGCAGGCCGAAGAGGATCATGCTCGCGTTGACGCCGAAGATGGCCAGCAGCGCCGCGATGTCGCTGACCCCGGTGATCATGCTGATGAGCACGATCATGACGGACGAGCTGAAGAAGTACTCGATCCAGCGCCCGTAGTTGCGGTTTTGCAGCAGGTTGCGCTTGTACCACTCGAACACGCCCGGGGTGGCGATGATGAGCAGCGCCGCCGCCGAGATGGCGAGAAACGCGAACACGCCCCAGCCCAGCGGGAGGTCGAAGAGCGTGTCGAGCCTGGGCGGCGTACCGGGAGGTCCGGTCATGTAGGTGGACGTCACGGGCAGGCTGAAGCCGTTGGTGAGAAAGGCGATGGCGGCGGCCTGAACGGCGAGGATAAGGCCGACGATGATGTTCCACCAGCGCAGGCGTCCCAGGCGCCGTTCGTCTGTAAGATCCCTGGCCATGTCTTGCTCCTTTGTCAGTCGTAGGCGCCGTCGACAGCGACGGCGAGGTCGGGGCCGATAGTGAGAATGCGACGAGAGTCGTCTGAAGGCCTGCGCGTCATCGTTCGCAGGCCTCAGCGGCGGTGCGCTCGATGATGGCGATGAAGCCGTCGAAGAATCGGCCTACTGCCTGACGCTCGGCGTCGTCCAGGCTCTCGGCGAGCTTGAGGATCTCCATCGCCATGGGCGCGATCTCCGCGGTGAGGTCGTGGTCCGCCTTCTGCGTCCGCTTGACCAGGATCCTGCGGCGGTCGGCAGGGTGCCTCTCGCGCACCACGTGGCCGCTGGCTGCGAGGCGATCGACGAGCGCGGTCATCGCCCCGGTGGTCATCTGCAGCCGACGCGCCAGCTCACTCGGGCCGATGCTCCCGTCGGCGTCCAGGTGCTCGAGCGCCAGCATCTCGGGGACGCTGATGCCGACCGCGCGAGACAGGGCGACCATGAGGCTCGTCATGGCGATGTCGAGCCTCCGTGTCGCCGAGGTGATGTCTTCGGCTGTGTATTTGCGACTCATCGGGTATCCCTTGGTCAAGAAGTATCTCGACCATCAAGTTACCCATTAGATGAGAATACCTATCATCTAGCCCCGCACCATGAGAGCGCGGAGCCTCCGAATGGAGCCGGGCCGGCCGGCGGTGGCGGCGGCGGCGCTCTCAGGCCTCTTCCACGGCGCGCCGCCTGCTGCGCACGACAAGCAGCACGACGACGACGATCAAGAGCACAGCCGCGGCCGCGGCCGCCCAGATCCACATCGACGACGCGCCGGCGGCCTCCACCCCAGCCTTGGGCCTGACCGTGAGATACGTCTTCTGGCTGGCGGACCTGAAGAACGCCTGGCCGCCGCCCAGGTCGTTGTAGATCCAGCCCTCCCACTTCGCCGTGTTCACGGCCTGCAGCAGCTTCGGGTAGACGGTGACCGACTGCGGGTTGTCGGCGTACATCGCCTCCTGCGCGCCGTAGACAAACGCGGCGCGTTTCCGCGGGTCCAGCGCCTGGGCCTGCAGGCGATAGTCGCGGTCGAACTCGAGGTTCGACCAGCAGGGCTCGTTCCAGCCCTCGATCTGGGCGGTTGTGTACGAGTCGAGCGTCTGGCCGGGGTCGGCGTAGCCGTACCAGGTCCAGAGATACATGTCGAAATCGGGGGCGTAGACGTCGCCCTTGTAGTTCCAGATGCTGTCGTTGTAGACGCCCTCATCGACGACCTCAAGCTGGATGTCGAGGCCGAGGTCACCGAACCACCCGGTGATGAGCTTGCCGGCGCTCTGATTCTGGACCGAGGTGTTGAGCGCCCACAGGCGCAGCTTGATGGGCTTGCCCCTGGACTCGCGCACTCCATCGCCGTTCGTGTCCTTGTAGCCGGCCTCGTCGAGCAGGCTCCTGGCCTTCGCGAGGTCGAAGGTGCGCAGCACGCCCTCCGGCGGTTGCCAGTGATAGTCCGGGTCGACCCAGTTGTCGGGAGGCAGCACCGTCGTCCCGGGGACGGCTTCGCCGCCGTAGGCGATCGCGACCAGCTTGTCGCGGTCGATCGCGTAGTCCAGGGCCACGCGGAATCGCGGATCCCTGAGGACTGGGTCGCCCAGTGAGCCGGCGCCCTCGTAGCAGTTGAAGTTCAGGTAGTCCCAATTGAAAAACACGTAGGAAAGGGCTTTGATGCCGGGCTCGTTCTGCAGGTTCTTGAACTCGGCGACGGGGATGTTCTGGGCGGCGTCGATACGCCCGGCGCGCAGATCGTCCACCATCGTGCTGGGGTTCTTGTAGACCTGGAAGATGATCTCGTCGATGGCCGGGGCGCCCTGCCAGTAGCTCTTGTTGGCGGCCATGCGCATGTAGGAGCCGCGCTTCCATTCCACCACCCGGAACGGGCCGCTGCCCACCGGGTTCGAGTTCCTGAACGTCGAGGCCGCCGTCTTCGGCGGGATCTTCTCCCAGATGTGCTTGGGCAGAATGGGGATCCAGAGGCGCAGGATGTTGGACTTGGGCTTGTCGGTGACAAGCTGGACGGTGTAGTCGTCGACCTTGACGGCCTTCTTGATGCCCTTGGCGGTGCCCGAGAAGGCCGGCATCTCGTTGTCGATGATGTAGTTGTAGGTGAACACCACGTCGTCGGCGGTGAGCGGGCGGCCGTCCTGCCAGGTGATGTTGTCGTGCAGCTTGAACGTCCAGGTCTTGCCGTCGGCCGAGGTCTCCCAGCTTTCGGCGATGCCGTCCGGGCCCGGCATGAAGTCTTCGGGGCGCCGCTCAACGAGGTACTCGTAATTGGTTGAGAAGACCTCCCAGGCGGTCTCGTTGTAGCCGACGAAGGGGTTGAGGTTGTCGACGTCTTCGGTGATGCCGATGCGCAACACGATCTTGTCGCCGGGGCTCGGCGAAGCCACGACGACCGGCGACGCCGAGGCCGCGGCCGGCGGCGCCGCGCCGGGCGCCGGAAGCGCCCCCCCGGCGGCGACCACAAGAGCGAGAAGGACGGCCGCCGCGGCGACCGTGACGAGCCGACGCCGACCCGCCGGCGAGATGTGCTGCGGGTGCGTTCTCATGAGCGATCCCCTTTTCGTTTCACTCGTCCATCTCGTCTGTTTCTGCGTGCAAGCTCTTCATCTCACATCCGAGCCCCTGTTGGGAAGCCTTCGCCGGCGAACCGGCACGATGGGCTCGTCGCCGTGATCACGCACGGCTTGCACGGTGCCCTCCCCGGCAGTCGGTGTCACTCGCTGCGCGTGGCGCCATTGTGGGCGCCGTACTGTCCGTACACCGCGGTGACCAGCCGCGGCAGCAAGCCGGGGCGCCGCCCCTGTTCCTGGGCGCGGTCGCCGGCCTCGTAGGCCCAGGCGACGGAACTGACCGTGGGCCAGCGCAGAGGCTCAGGCGGAACGGTGACGAGCGGCGGCCCGACGACCGGCATGCGGCTCCACTCGTCGTCCTCCCCGAGCACCAGCGACGTGAGGATCTTGCCGCCCAGCTTGGTGCTGGTGAGTCCGTGCCCGGAGAAGCCGAGGCCGGCGTGCACGTTGCCTGGCGGCGCCGTCTCGAAGAACGGGAGCGCCTCGCTGGTGACGTCCATGGGGCCGCTCCAGGCGGCGTCGAAGCGCACGCCCTCGAGCTGCGGGAACAGCCAGATCAGGCCGTGCGCGGCCATCCCGGCCAGCCGCGGCGAGGTGAGCACGCGGCCGCTGATGCGGCCGCCGCAGACGATGCCCATGGCGCCGCCGCCGATGGCGATGCGCCCGTCGGGCGTCGTGCGCAGGTAGTACAGCATCTCGCGCAGGTCGGCGACGCCCATGTGCGAGGTCCAGCCGATCTCCTCGAGGAGCTCCGGGATCGGCTCCGTGACGACCATGAAGTCGGTGCACACGGCGAAGGCGCGGCGGAAGTGACGCTCCCGCGCCGCCCAGGCGCCGTGCGTCAGCACGACCTGAGCGGCGGAGAGGGCGCCGGCCGGCGTGACGACGCGCGCCGGGCGGCCGGCCTCGACGCGGAGCATGGGCGTGCCTTCGCAGATGCGCACGCCCCGCTCGAGCAGCACCCGGCGCAGCTCGCGGGCCAGCTTGGCCGGCTGGATCACGGTGAGGTCCGGCGTGATGACGCCGCCGACGAAGCGCGGCGAGTCGGCGACGCGCCGCGCCTCGGCGGCGTCCACGCGCCGCAGGCGGTCGGCGTAGCCGTGCTTCTCCAGCAGGCGAAAGGTCTCGTCGTCGGGCCCCGCCTGCCACGCGCCGGCGCGCGCGTAGAGGATGCCCTCGTGGCAGGCGTCGATGCGCGCCTCGTGGCGGGCGATCCAGACGTCAAGCTCGTTCACCATCTCGGCGAGGGCGGCGGCGTAAGCCACCCCGCCCTGCTCGCCGAACGCGCGGCACAGCGCCGACAGACCGGTCCAGGACGGCGAGAAGAAACCCCCGTTGGCGCCGCTGCCGCCGGCGCCGCAGATGGCGGCCTCCAGAAGGACGACGCCCAGCCGCGGCGCGCGCTCCGTGAGCTCGTAGGCCGTCCAGAGCCCAGCGAAGCCGCCGCCGACGACGCACACGTCGGCGGTCACCTCGCCGGCCAGCGCGGGGCAAGCTGCGCCGGGATCGGTGCGCAGCGCCTCGTCGAGCCACCAGCTCCGCGCCCCGACCGGGGGCGCACACAGACCCTTCACCGTGCTGTCGCCGCTACTGCCGCCCACCGCCATACCTCACCTCTCCATGCTCGCCCTCTGTATGTCGCTCCATATGCATCTTTCGCGCGGCGCGCGTCAATACGCGGAGGGCGGTGGTCGGTCAGCGTGGTAGCCGGGCCAGACGATGCCGCGCAGGTGGACTTCGAGCGGCGCGGCCGCCGGGGCCGCCGAGGGTCGCGCTGCGGGGCTGTGCGAATCGGTTCGTTTCGCTCGCGGCTTTCTCCACCCGCGGCCGGTGAAGATGGGGGTACCTTCCCGGCCGGCAAGTGCCCGTCCGCCGGCGCCGCAGCCGCCGCCGCGGCGGGTAGGGTGAGTAGCCGGGGGGAATCTCACCCCCCGGCTCTCGCAGAACCGTAC
>JBAXRL010000133.1:0-7085 GCA_037131205.1 Actinomycetes bacterium
GAGCACATCTGGGCGCAGGTCAAGCCTGCTTTCGCCGGCGCCGGCTACCGCAACAAGCCGCCGATCGTCGGCACGGGCCCGTTCCAGGTCACCGAGGTCAAGAAGGGCGACTACGTGCGGATGGTCGCCAATCCCACGTTCTGGGGCGAGAAGCCCACCATCGACGAGATCCTCTTCATCACTTACCAGAACCCCGACACCATGACCCAGGACCTGTTCTCCGGGACCGTCGACGCCGCCTGGGGCATCCCGTCGGCGCAGTTCCCCAAGGTGAGCGCCGACCCCGCCATGGAGGCGATCGCCTACAACCTGCTCACCTGGGACTACCTGGCGATGAACTGCTACACGGGCGAGAGCCGCGGCGACCCCGTGCTCAAGGACGCCGCCTTCCGTCAGGCCCTCAACTGGGGCGTCGACCGGCAGCGCATCGTCGATCTCGCCTGGGCGGGCAAAGGCGCGCCCGGGTCCACGATCATGACGCCCGACTCCTGGGTCGACCCCGACTATCACTGGCAGCCGCCGTCCGACCAGCTCTTCGTGTACGACCCGGCCAGGGCCAACGACCTGCTGGACGCCGCCGGCTACAAGGACGCCGACGGCGACGGCATCCGCGAGGGCAAGGACGGCAAGCCCATCAAGCTGCGCCTGTGGGCGCGCGCCGAATCGCCGGAGAGCCAGAAGACCGGCAGCCTGCTCACCGGCTGGTTCCGCGACCTGGGCCTGAAGATCGAGTACCAGGTCATGGACGACGGCATCTACTACGACAGCATCTGGGCCTACGAGGGCGACACGTACAGCCCCGACTTCGACATGTACCTCTGGAACTACGACGGCTACGCCGACCCCGGCGACACGCTGGCCAGCTTCATCACCGCGCAGATCGAGAACTGGAACGAGCCCTGCTGGTCGAACGCCGAGTACGACCGCGTCGTGGACGCCGCCAACAGCGAGCTCGACCCGCAGAAGCGCAAAGACCTCGTCTGGCAGGCGCAGCAGATCTTCTACGAGCAGTCGCCGCAGATCGCCCTCGACTACCCGCAGAAGCTCGAGGCCGTCAACACGGCCAGGTGGGACGGCTGGACGCGCATGTACGGGGGCAAGGGCGCCGCGTTCTACACGAGCTTCGTGCGCGACAGCTACATCAACCTCAAGCCCAAGGTCGGCGGCACGGTCGCGAAGGCCGGGAGCTCGACCGTGGTGATCGTGATCGGCGCCGCCATCGCCGCGATCCTGCTGGTGCTCATCGTGGTCTGGCTGCTGCGCCGGCGCCGCCTCGCCGAGGAGGAATGAGCCGGTCCGCCTACGGGCGGAAGACCGCCACCCGGTCCTTGCCCGCGCGCTTGGCCACGTAGAGCGCGGCGTCGGCGCGCGCCACCAGATCGTCCATGTTCTCGGCCATCGCCGGCCATGTGGCGATGCCGATGCTCACGGTGAGGCGCGCCGGCTCGCCGCCCTCGCCTACGCGGAGCTCGCAGGCGGCGATGACGGCGCGCAGGCGCTCGGCGAGGGCCACCGCGCCCTCGCCGTGTCCCTGCGCGGGGGCGCCGCCGTCGGGCCGCGCGCTCGGCTCATCGCCGGACTCGCCGTCACTGTGTGGGCCGGGCGACGTGGGCGTGTTGGGCAGGATCACCGCGAACTCCTCGCCGCCGTAACGCGCGGGGAGGTCCACGTCGTGACGGAGCTGCTCGGCGAGCACGCCCCCGAGCAGGCGCAGCACCTCGTCGCCGGCCGGGTGCCCGTAGGTGTCGTTGAGCGCCTTGAAGTCGTCGATGTCGAGCATCAGCAGCGACACCGGCGAGCCGTAGCGGCGCCCGCGCGCGAGCTCCTGGCCCAGGCGGTCGTAGAAGGCGCGGTGATTGGCCAGGCCGGTCAGGTCGTCCGTCGTGGCCTGCGCTTCGATGGTGGCGTACAGCCGGGCGTTGTTGAGGGCGATGGCCGCCTGCTCGCCGAAGGCGCGCAGATACTCGAGCTCGGCGGGCGTGTAGGTCCGCTCAGCCTCGGTCTCGATGAGCACCAGCATGCCCAGCGCCCTTCCCTGAAAACGGAACGGCACGTTGACCAGGGTCTTCTCGCCCCAGGCGATCATCTCGTGGCGCACGAAGCCGTCGAGGCCCGCATCGGAGAGCGTCTCGACGAACACCTCACCATCCTCGAGGGCTCTGCGGTCGTCGGGAGCGTCGGCCACGCTGAACACGTTGCCGATAGGGTCGTCACGGCCTACGTCTTCGGCCCCGTAGGACGCTCGCGTGACGATCACGTCGCGCTCAGCGTCGTACTCGTAGATGAAGGCCGCCCTGGCGAGCACGGATTCGGCGGCCAGGCGCGCCACACTGGCCAGCAGCTCGTCGGCCTCGAGCGTCGAGGCAACCACGCGCCCGGCTTCCACGAGCGTGCCCAGCCAGCGGTTGCGCTCTTCCTGGCGGCGGTGCAGACGGGCGTTGCCCAGAGCCACCGCCGCCTGCGCGCCGATGTCGCCGGCCAGGCGCACCTCGTCGGCGCCGAAATCGCGCTCCGCCGCGGTCTCGATGAGGATCATCACGCCGATGAGCACGTCGGCGGACACGAGCGGCACGGTGAGCCACGTCTTCTCGCCGTAGCGCTCCATGTCGTAGCGGTCCTGAGCGCGGATGTCGGGGGCCGAGATCGACTGCTGCACCACCGTGCCGGCGCGCAGGGCGCGCATGCCGCCGCTGTGCGTGGTGATGTCGTAGGAGGCGCCCTCCAGGCTCTCCGCGAGCCCCGGCTCCGGCCTTCTCTCCCACAGGCAGCGGAACTCGGCGCGGTCGCCCTGGGGCGTGTACTCCCAGACGATGCACTGCGGGCTCTCAAGGGCCTCGCCAGCCGCGCGCGCCACCTCGCGCAGCACCTCTTCGTAGTCGATGCTCGAGACCATGGCGCGGCTGGCGCGGAGCAGCGCGGCGAGCTCCGCCGTCCTGCCGCGCAAGGCGGCGAAAGCCAGGCGCCGCTCGAGGGCCGCGGAGAGCGCCGTGGCGGCGGTGGTGAGCAGCGCGACCTCGGAGAAGTCCCAGAGACGCTCGTCGCTGCAGTTGTCGAAGCCGATGTAGCCGAAGAGCTCGCCGCGGACCATGAGCGGGAGGACGAGCAGGGAGCGGATCCCGAGCTCCTCAAAGCTGGAGCGCGCGGGCTCCGGGTAGTCGGCGATGTGGCCCATCAGCGGGGCGCCGCTGTGCAGGGCCTCGAGCCACTCCGGCCCGAGCGCTTCGTAGGGCCGTCCCTGCAGGTTCGGATTGTCCGCCTGAGAGGCGATTCCCGGGCGCGCGGCCTCGGCCAGCTGGTCGGCGAGCAGCCGGCCCTGCTCGTCGGTGCGGTTCTGGAACACGTAGACGCAGTCGGCGCGGGAGGCCTCCAGAAGGGGCGGGAGGACGAGCTCGCACAACTCCCGGGGGCCGTGGGACTCGTCGGCGCTCAGCAGGCGCCGCTGAATCTCGGCGACCGCCGACATGTAGTCGGCGCGGCGTTCCCGCTCGGTGACGTCGCGCACGGCCTGGGTGATCAGGGTACGGCCGGCGAGCGCGCTGGTGGTCGCCGTGACCTCGACGGGGAACGCCTCGCCGTTGCGGCGCCGGTGGTGGCGCAGCGGCGCGAACGCGGCTGCCGCGCCGCTCGCGGCGCCCACCGCCTCGCTGGTCGCCGCGGGCGCGGCCGCCAGGTCCGCGGTGCTGAGGCCCAGCAGCTCTTCGCGCGAAAAGCCGTACATGCGCGAGGCGGCCGCGTTGGCGTCGAGGATGCGGTGCGTCGCGCTGTCGACGACGAGCAGCGCGTCCGGGTCGAGGTCGAACATACGCGTGTAGCGCTCCTCGCTGCCGCGCAGCGCCTGCTCGGCGCGGCGGCGCTCGTCGATCTCGGCGAACAGCGCGCGGTTGGCGGCCGCGAGCGCCTCCGTGCGCGCGGCCACGGCGACCTCCAGTTCGAGGCTCAGACGGCGCACCTCCTCCTCGGCGCCGCCGCGCTTGACCAGCTCTCCGGCAACGCCACCGATGGCGAGCAGCGCGCTCACCAGCTCCTTCGTGAGCTCGCGCGGTACGCGGGACGCCAGGCCGAGGGCGCCGAACACCGCGTCGCCGGCGCCGAGCGGCACGGCGACCATGACGGCGAAATCGGCGAGCACCGGGTCGCCGCACTCGCGCGAGCGCAGCAGCGGCTCGCCGCGCGTCAGAACGTCGTAGGGAGGCTCATCGACGCGGAGCTCCTCAAAGCGCCGGCGGACGTCCTCGGGCAGACCGCGCTCGGCGGCCAGATGCGCGGTCTCGCCGCCGTCGTCGAAGAGGATGACCGCGCCGGCCTCGAAGTCGAGCGTGGCCATTGTGACCGCGAGGACGTCGTCGAGGCCGTGGGCTGACCCTTGAGCCCGGCTGACCGCCGTGATCACGCTGTCCAGCAAGGCCAGCAGGCGCGCATCGCGCAGGTGCGCTTGTGTCAGTCGGGCCGCCATGTGCCTCCGTAGCATTGCTTCCTGTTGCAGTATAGTCGGCAACCGTTGTCTGCCGGAGCCACGCGCGGGTGACCGCCGGGGGCAGGCGTGCGAAGATGGGGGTGCGCGGAGCGGCTCGTGGTCCGGTGACCACCGCGGTCTTCAAAACCGTCTGCGGGGCAGTGCTCCTGTCCTGGGTGGGTTCGACTCCCATGTCGCTCCGCCAACGTGTCTCCGCGGCCGCTCGTCTGGCGCCCGTTCGGCGCCGTTTCCGCGCCACCGCCGAAGAACGCCGAGCCGCCGGCGAGGCATGGTCCGCACGAACCCCGGATGCCACCGTCTTGACCCGACGACGGCTCCCGAATGGAGTTGACAGGGGCAAGTCTTATTAACCCAAAGGGTTATGATAACTGGCTTGTGGAATAGTCCCTGGTGGACCTTTCATTTGACAGTGACAGACAGCGGCGGTTCTTCAACGACCAGCGAGCTCTTCAGAAGAAGCACGGGGCGAAAATGGCTCGTCGCGTAGGCCTGAGGCTCGATGATCTTGCGGCAGCAGAGACGTTGGAGATAGTGCGCGTCCTTCCAGGACGCTGTCACGAGTTGCACGGCGACCTGGACGGCGTCTTGTCCCTCGACCTCGACCATCCATATCGTCTCCTGTTCGAGCCGACGGAGCCGCCGCCGAGGCTGCCGGACGGCGGCCTCGATCAGGCGGAGGACACCCACGAGTAGCCGCCAGAGCGAGTATCTTCCAGCGACAGTCTCGCCGCCCGGCGACACGCTGCTGGAGCTCCTCGAAGAGCGGCACATGTCTCAGGCCGAGTTGGCCGATCGCTGCGGCCGGCCGAAGAAGCTCGTCAACGAGATCGTGAGGGGCAAGGCTTCGATCACGCCCGAGACGGCGCTGCAGCTGGAGAATGTCCTCGGCACGCCGGCAGCGTTCTGGATCCAGCGCGAGAGATCGTTCCGCGAGGCGCTCGCCAGACGCAAAGAAAGGGAGGAGTTCTCGCGGCACGTCGGCTGGCTCAGCGGCTTTCCGGTTCGCAGCATGACGAATGCGGGTTGGCTCGCAAGGCGCGATGACAGGCTCGACCAATTGCTCGAGCTTCTGCGCTTTTTCGGCGTGGCCTCGCCGGACAGATGGGAGTCTCAGACGCTGCTCTCAGCCTCGCTGCTTCGCGCCTCACCTGCCGTCGAGATGTCGGCGGCGGCCTTGGAAGCCTGGCTCCGCATGGGCATGATCCAGGCTCAGAAGATGGACTGCGCACCCTTCGGCGCAAAGGCCTTGAGGCAAGCATTGACGGAGATCCGGCTCCTCACTGTGCGGCCGCCCGAGGCGTTCTGCGAGCCGCTGAAGCAGAGGTGCGCCGAGTGTGGCGTCGCTGTGGCGCTGGTGGCGGGGATCCCTGAGACGCATGTCAGCGGGGCTACTCGCTGGCTCGGCCCCGGAAAGGCCATGATCCAGCTCAGCTTCAGACACGGGACCGACGACCACTTCTGGTTCGCCTTCTATCACGAGGCGGGCCACCTGCTGCTTCACGGCAAGCGGGACTTCTTCGTCGAGGGGCTCGACGCGTCTTTGGCCGGCGCTGTCAGACCGGGAGATTCGCGACGAGAGGACGAGGCCGACGATTTCGCCGCCGACCTGCTGGCGCCGAGGTCCGTCGTGCGACGGTTCAGACAGCTCAAGGGCCACGTGAGTCGGGAGCAGGTCATTGAGGCCGCGGCCGAGCTGGGTATCGCTCCGGGGATACTGGTGGGACGGCTTCAGCATGACGGCCTTGTCCCCCATTCGCGTCTGAATGGGCTGAAGCGACGGATCGCGTTGTCACGCCAGGCGTGCTGAGGGGGTCCGGCTCGCCCCGGTGCTTCTGCACGGCGCCGCTTCACGCGGCGAAGGGATCCTGCACAGTCACGCCCTGGCGCGCGCGGCCGTGCTGCAGGTCGTCCGAGTACACGGTTGCGGCGCCGGCCTCCACGGCGGCCTCGAGGATCGGCGCGTCCCGGTACGCGACCTGGTCGGCGACGGCGCAAGCCGCGGCGCGCTGGACCAGCGCGGCGTCGATGGCGATCACTGGAAAGACGGCCAGATCGGTGAGCGCCCGCAGCGCCGCCGTGCGCGCCTGCAGCCGGGCGGAGCCGGCATACGCTTCCAGGTACTCGCGCAGCAGCGCGTTGACCGACGTGCCTTGCTCGAGAGCACGCATGCGGGCGCGCTTGAGTAGCGCGTCGTCGATAGTGATGGCCAAGTTGGCCATGTCCCGATCAGTGTAGCTCGGAGTCCGTGTCACACGGCCGTTCATGGTGCGACTCGTCGTTGTGGCCCGCCCGCTACGAAACGACCTCCCAGCGCGCCCCGCGGCCTCTGCCGAAAAGGCGGACCTTCTCCTGCTGCTTCAGCTCCGCGAGCACCTTCTTGATCAGTTGCGGGCTGGCCACCGGCGCCTGGGCAACCAGGTCGCTCAGAGTGAACTGCTCCACCTGGGTGAGGATGGTCTGCCGCACCAGGTCGCTCTTGGCGGAGCGGGCCTCGACCGCTCCCATCTGCAGCTCGAGCTCATCGTAGGCGCGGCGCAGCACGTCGAGGAAGTAGTTCCACCAGGGGACCACGGCGTTGTGGCCTTCATGCCGGCCCTGCGAGCATTCGGCC
>JBAXRL010000134.1:0-7064 GCA_037131205.1 Actinomycetes bacterium
GAGCGCAGCTCGATGTCGAGGTCGGCGAAGGACTTGTAGCCCCTCAGATGGATGCGCTTGATCATCTTGCTCAACGCCCCCTGAGTGCCGGACGATTGTGGAAACCTGCTGCCGACCTCGTGAGTCTATCCTCTGTTGACAGGCCTCGCTCCAACCTGCTTCAGCCGATCAGCTGCCGGAAGTGCGGCGCCCGGAAGATCTGGGCGACGTACTCCATCTCACCTTTCGTGGTGTCGAGGACGTAGGCGGCGGACATCAGATCCTGCTCGCGACCTTCTCTTCGAGCTTCGCGATGTTGCGCGCTTTGACGCCCAGGTGCTCAGCGAGATCGGCATCACTGATGATCCCGGCGCGGTACTGACAGAAGGCAAGTCGAAGGTACGCGTCACCGAGGTAGGCCGCCTGGTTGTAGTAGTGGTCGCCACCATCGCCACCGCGGCCCGCCTCGCTGTCGGTTGCCCAGCCCTGCACGCAGTCGCGATAAGACACCGGGTCGATCCAGCCTCTGTCGAGGACGCGGCGCAGGATGACCTCGCGGCTCACGTTGAAGGTGGGCGCGACGGCGGAAGCAGAGGCCACGGGATCGTCTCGATCGATTCACCTTGCGAGCTTGCCGCTGTCTTGAGCGCAAGCTCAAAGTCGCGGGCGAGCCGCTCACGAGCGCCGGGTCTGCAGTCTCTACTGCAGGTTCGCGAACATGACCAGGGGCAGCGGGTTGTCGGCCTCGTCGAAAGGCAGGTCCCTCTTGTCCTCAGGCACCGCGGACAGGTCGAGCAGGCCGGGCACCAGGTAGGAGCTTCCGGCGCGGATGGCGGAACCCATCTTGAGGTACTCGTCGAACTGCTTCCTGTCGAGCACGACGACCGGACATGCAGGGCAGAAGAAGCCACCGTCGCTGCCCACGAGCCGGCTGTCCAGGGACTTCCCGTGCCGCACGACCAGCAGATACGTCTGGGGCTCCGGGACGAGCCGGGCGTGGCAGTCGGGGCAGAGCCGGGTCCCGCGGACGGCGTCTGACCAGTACATCTTGCGCGAGGTCGATTCAGGTTCGCTCATCATGCGTCACCTCCGCCGAACGCTGAAGGAAGCGGCGCCGCAACGGCGTCCGCTGGAATGATAGGTCGGCCGCGGATCGCATGACGCTGAGCTCCGCCCCAGAATGGCGCAGGCCGAGTCACGAATGGACGGCCTCCGCCACGAGGCGCACGCCCAAGGCCGCGCACACCCGGCTGATCGTCTCGAAGCGCGGCTGCGCACCAGGACGCAGCGCCTTGTACAGGGCTTCGCGGGTGAGCCCGGATGCCTTGGCGATCTCGGTCATGCCGCGCGCCCGGGCGATGTCGCCCAGGGCCGCCGCCAGCAGGGCCGGATCGTGCGCCTCCAGGATGTCCGTGAGGTAGGCGGCGATCGCCGCCTCGCTCTCGAGATACGGTCCCGCGTCGAACTCGGGCAGGTCGGCCACCTTGATGCGCTCAGTCATGGTCGTCTCCTTCGGTCAAGCCGAGCGCCAGACGCCTGATGCGCGCGGCCACCACCGCACGCACCGCCACATCGGGGAGGCCGTCACAAGCCATGCGGTGAATTCGGGCAGAGGCCTTATCGAGAGCATAGGAGAAGTGTAATCGACCGATTACTTTTCATCAAGCCGAGCTCGCGGCCGGATTCACGGCAGGCTGAGCACCCACCGGGGCGTCCGCACTGGCGGGGCCTGACGCCTTGCGCGGGAGTGCCCGCTCGCGGCGGCCCGCAGTCCGCGATCTCAGGCACCGCCATACCCCCGCTGCGTAGCGGTCCTGATGCCGAGTGCGCCGCTCAGATTCCGTCTGACGTTGTTGCGTTTGACCTGCAATTCAAGGCCAACCGACGGTATCGGTCGAGCATAGCTCGACGAGCCTCGGATCGTCTGGTCGAGACTTTTGTGAGCCCGAGCGGCCCAGCTGTCCGTCGTCAGCCGGTCCCGGTTCACCTTGTCCCTGCATAGCTCGAGGCAGTGGCAAGGATCCGACTCGCCTACGGGAGGGCGCCTCGTTCCAAACGACGTTCATAGGTGTCCTCGCTTCTGCACCTGTTGACGATGGTCGTCTCGTGAAGCGGCGTGTCGGCGCCGCGAGGTACAATGTCGGCGTGAAGCACTCCGTCACTTGTGAGGTGCGATGTGACCGTAGACGAACTGATGCGCGAGGCTTTGAGGCTCAAGGCCACTGATCGCGCCTCCATGGCGCACGAGCTCCTGAACAGCCTGGAGACGCTCTCAGAGGCTGAGCTCGAGCAGCTCTGGGTTGAAGAGGCGCTGCGCCGCAGCGCGGAGATTGACGCCGGAATCGTCGAAGCCATCCCAGCCGACGAGGTAATCGCCCAGGCCAGGGCTCGCCTCAAGTGACTCCACGACTCCGGGTTCACCCGGACGCGCGTCGCGAGTTCGACGACGCTGTCGACTACTACGAACGGGAGAATCCCGGGCTTGGCGCCAAGTTCACGGATGAGGTGGATGCCGGGTTCGCGCGCATTCGCAAGCATCCCGATGCCGCTCCTTTGGTCGCTCCGAATGTAAGGAAGCTGGTGCTCGCCAGGTTTCCCTACACGTTGGTCTATGAGGTCCGCGACGACTTCACGAGGATCCTGGCCATCGCGCATCAACGCAAGCGTCCGTACTACTGGCGTAGGCGTCACTAGCTGCGGCGTGGTTCTAACAAGCGCTTCCAGCTGAAGGGCGCCACGTTAGGCAGACATGGAGGCACGGCGGGCGGATGCCAGGATCAAGCATGAAGACGACGTCGAGCTCACGCGCAGGCCCGGCGCCGCTGGCCCGGTCCAACTCTCACTCGGTAGCCGAGCTTGTGCACTTCCGCGCCGAGACGCAAACGCGATACTCTGCGCGTCGGCTCGGACGGAGTCACGCGCGTGACTGCCCGCGCGGCTTCAGACTGATCCCGGCGCTCCGGTCGATGGTCTATTCGAACCGCAGGCCACTCGTGACGATTTGGTCGAACGGCGCGCCCAATCTATGAGCCTCATGCCGCGGTCCGCCGCCGCCTGACGCGCATCCCCGGCGCGTCAACCGAGACCAGCGCAAACGTCCACCCGCGCGGCCTCGGCTTTGTCTCCTCTTGCGAGTATCCTCGCGCCATGCCACCCGCGTCCCGCAGCGCCCGCTTGCCAGCCATAACTCGTGAGTTATGATTAGGCTACGCCGCATCGGAGTCGGCCAATGGACAGTCCTCGCGATGTGCGACGATCGTGGAGGCTGTCGGGTGCTGGAGCTCGTCGACGGACTCCTGGTCGGCAGCGAGCGTGACTACGACCAGGTCGTGGCGCTGCTGAAACGAACCGCCGCACATGGGCCACCGAGAAGCGAACGGGTCTCGAGAAAGCTGACGGACGACATCTATGAGCTCAAGACGAGGGGCGGCATCCGCATCCCCTACTTCTACGACGAGGGCCGCATGATCATCTGCACCGAAGCGCTCCGCAAACCGAAGAAGACCGAGCTGCGAAGCGTGATCACGCGCGCCCAAGCTGAACGGCAGCGCTACCTCGAGGCGAAGCGCCGCGGTGACATCGAGGTCATCCGGGAGGACTCATGACTATCAGGTCGTTCAAGCACATCTTTGACGAGGCGGAGAGGCATCCCGAGTTCCACAAGGAGCTCGCCATCCTCGAGTTCACCGAGGAGCTTTGGCGCGTGATGCAAGAGAAAGGCGTCTCGGGAACCGAGCTCGGGCGTCGCATCGGCAGCTCGCAGGCCTACATCTCGCGCGTCCTCAACGGCGGCGCCAACTTCACGCTCGGCACCATGACCAAACTGGCGATGGGTCTCGGCATGGAATTGAAGATGCACCTCGCGCCCTCCAATGCCGCCACCGTGTGGCGCGACGTCTTCATCATGCGCTCCCGGGCCTCCGAGGCGGGCCGGAGTGTCATCAAGCGTGAGTTCACCGATGCGCCGCCGAGGGCGCTGCAGTTTGCCGCCGCGCCATCTACGCCACGCGGCAGCGCGGCGATCACAAGCGAGGAGGGGACCGATGGCGCAGCCGCCTCTGCTGCTTGAGGAGTCGTATTTCGACATCGTCAACCTTGAGGCGGTGCCCGAATACGTGCCGGACGCTGAAGGACAGCCCAGGCGTCAAGGCGTCGAGATGCAGCTCGGTCTGGCCACCGTGAACGACAACCCCAATGTATGGCGGGTGTCGCTCGACATCGCGCACAAGGCCCTCGAGGAGGAAACCCCGCGCTACCGCTTTCGCCTGCGTGCCATCGGCTTCTTCCGCTGCGTGGCTGATGAGATTCCGGAGGCTGAAGTGGCACAGCTCATCGCGACCAATGGCGCTTCGATCCTCTACTCGTCGGCGCGCGAGTACTTGCTGATGCTCACCAGCCGCACGCCGTGGGGGCAGCTGAGCCTGCCGACCATGAGCTTCGCGGACGCGGTGCTGACGCCGGATGAGGCATAGCCAGAAGCATGGTCAAGCGTCGGCGGCCGCCGCCATCGCCTCCCGAAGCGTCAGGAACACGCTCTTGAAGTCGTCCAGCTTCTCGTCGAACGCTGAGAGCGGCACGCTCGGCTCCAGGGCAGAGACGTCCTACAACCCCCAGTTCAGGTACAGCCTCAGGCCGTCTCTGCCGTCCACACACTGGAATGCGGCGTTGGGCGACACTGATCCGCAGTGCCCGCGCACGCGCGCGTAGAAGCTGAACGCCGCCGGCACCTCACTGCCGGTGGACTGGAACTGCCCCCTGTAGCTCTCCTGCTTGACGAACAGGAAGAGGTCACGCACCACGGGGTCGTCGCTGCCGAGAAAGACCTCCTCGATCTCCTCCTTGTCCTCGATGAGGAACTCGACGCGGCCGGCGAGTCGCTCCTGCGGACTCTGCCGCCGGCGGGCGACTGATCCAAGTCAGTCCCGGCGCAGCTTCTCAAGCCCAGCCTTGAAGCGCTCCCGGCCAACGTCATCCGGCGTGGCGCTGTCGAACACCCTGAAGCCTTCTTCCTCGTCCAGGCGGCCGCAAATGACCATCTCAAGCGTCAGCCTGGCGGTCGACATCACCTCGAGTCTGTAGGTCCGTCGAGCGAGGCCGCTACCCCAGTCGTCGTCCATGATCACCAGATCACTGCCTCTCTGCTTGGCCATCAAGACGGTGGCGATCTCGCCGGCATGCTCGCGCTCGTGCTCGCCGAGGGCGCGCGTCAGTCCGAGCAGTCGAGCGAACTCGTCCTTGAGGTCATCAGGGAGGTTCTTGGTGAGCTTCGGCCACTTGCCCTCCGTCCGGGCGACCGCGCCATCCTTCGCCAGGTGGTCGGCGAGCTGAGCGAGCTCCGGTCGTGTCGAGAGACGCAGCAACTCCCGCTCAACCTCGCGCGTGATGCGGGCGCGATTCCCGAGGTAGTCACGCAGTTGTTGCAGAAGCTCCTGCTCCGCGAAGCGGCACAGCGTGCTCGCATCGAGCAGCATCCCGGATCCCGACTGCGAGCGCACGATGGATCAGTAGTCCGGCTCGTGGTGGCCCGGTTCGACTCCACGCCGCGCGAACTCCCCGCGCACCGGTGAGGGCTCGATGTCGAGAAGCTGGGCGATCTGGTCGATGGTCAGAAGGCCGCGCTCAAAGGCAGTGGCCGCCTGGTTGAGCGTCGTGCGAGGAAGCCGCGGCAGTCTGGCCTCCGCCCGGCTCAGCGTATCCTCGAAGTCCCCCAAGCCAAGTCGCCGGCAGAGAGCAGTGTGCTCGTGGTCCCGAATCTGCGCCTTGATGGGCTCGTACTTGCCCTTCGTGAGGTGCCGGGCCACCTGAAGTCGGTACAGCGCAGTCTCGGCGCTGACGTGGAAGTGGTCGGCCAGTCGGACGACCGTCTCAAGGTCGTTCGGCGGCTCGCCGACTGCGCCGAGCCATCTCCGCACTCCATCCGCCGGAGCCAAGAACTCGGCCGCGAACCCATCGGCCTGTATCTCGCTCGGAGGCCTCCGTCCATCGCCAAAGACGTCCGACGTGTAGTCGACCGACCCCGCATGCCCAAGCTCGACGTGGCCGAACTCGTGCGCCAGCGTGAACCGCTGGCGGGCCGCCGACTCGAGACCATTGACGAAGATGTAGCTACGGCCGTGCTTGCGGCCCTGCAGACCAGCCAGTCCGGTCGGCAGAGCGAGCACTGTCACGGGCACGCCGGCAACGTCCTCGATCAGCAGCAGGGCGTCAGCCAGAGGAGCCTCCAGGCCGAGCCCCAGCCTCGAGCGGGCCTCCCGTGCTGCTGCGAAGCCGCGTTCTGACTCCGTGACGAAGCTCATCGGCCTACGGCCTCGATCTGGAGCATTCCATCGATGAGCCTCGAGCATCGATCGACGGCGTCCAGCGTCGCGGCGTCGTCGGCGTCGCCGCGCTTCACGAACGCCGGCTGTTCGTCGAAGAGAAGCTCCTCGATGCGGACGCCCAGGTAGTCCGCGATGTCGATGAGCTCCGACATGTTGAAGGCCCTCTCCCCCGCCAAGGCGCGACTGAGCACGGACGGCTGCATGTCGATCGCTTCAGCGAGCTCCCGCTGTGGGCGCTCGCCGAGCAGCCCGCCAATGCGAGCGCCTACTTCGGTGTCAGACCGAACCTTCACCGAGTCCTCCCCTCCGCGTTCAATGTCGTGCCATTATCTCATCAGCAGTGGTATACTCGTCAAGAACCGTGTGGTTTACATACCCCGCAAGGAGGTGAATCATGTCAGCGAAGAAGCCGACGAATCACGGCAAGCCGTGGACGCGACAGGATGACCAGAAGCTCGCACGCCTCGCCAAAGGGAACACGCCGACGGGCCTCATCGCCCACGAGATGGGCCGCACCGAAGACGCAGTGCGTTCGCATGCGTCCGACACCAGCGTCTCTCTGAAGCCGACGAACCAGTCGCCCTACAACCGCCGGAAGACGTGACGTCGAGCTAGCCGATCCCGTACTGGCGGTTCAGCTCGCCGATACGCGCGGACCACTCGTCCTCCCGCGGTCGCCGCCGCGTTGAGGACGCGCTCAAGCGTGTGGGGTCAGGCCTGCGCGCGCTTGAGAAGCACGTCGCGCGCGAGCTCGCGCACTGCGGC
>JBAXRL010000135.1:0-7007 GCA_037131205.1 Actinomycetes bacterium
ACTTCGCCGGCTTCTTCGAGCAGCATCCAGGCATTCGCGCCGTCTTCTTCAACGGTGGGGCGGCGCGAGCTCTCTGGGCCCGGCATGTCGCGGCGATGCTACCGGTGGCCGCGCATCTGTCCTGCATGACACTGCCCTCCACCTCCCCCGCAAACGCAAGGCTGACTCTGGCTGACAAGGTTGAGGCGTGGCGTGTGGTCGTGAATGCCGTGGGTGACAACGGATTGGCCGCTCGTTGACGCTCGCTCTTTTCTCTTACGCCGTCTCGAGCGAAGGGTAGAATACAGGCGTAACGAAGTGAGGAGGCTGTGAAGACCAGACCGTCATCGATTCCGCTCTACTCCATGACAGATGTGTCACGCTATGCGCGTGCGCAGTCGCAGCTCGTAAGGCGCCTCTACCTTGGGTACGGCGGCGGGGACCGCGAACGGCCGCCGCTCCTCAGGGCCACGGCCCGCGCGACGAGCAAGGCGCCACTGGCGTTCGACGATCTCATCGAAACTGCTGTCATCGCGGCGCTCCGCTCGCGCCGCATCTCCATCCAGACCATCCGTGTTGCACACCGTGTCGCAGAGTCGGAGGTCGGCGATCACCCGTTCGCGCGCAAGGACATCCTGGTCGCCGGAACGGACATCTTCATGCGCGCGAACGAGGAGCTCGGCGACGGACCAGACAACCTCGCCACCCTGACCAAGGGCGGCCAACGCGCGCTGGAGCCCGTACTCACCGAGTACCTCCACCAGATAGAGTGGCAGGACCGCTGGCCTATCGAGTGGCGGCCGAAGAGCGGCGTCGTTCGCCAGAATCCAGAAGTCGAATTCGGCCTCCCTCAAGTGCACGGCGTGCGCACCGAGACGATCCGCGGGCGTTTTGAGGCCGAAGAGCCGATCGACGTGATTGCAGAGGACTTCGGCCTGAGCAGCGACGACGTCCAGCATGCGCTCAGGTACGAGCTCTGGCTGCGGCCGGCCGCCTGACGTTTTTCTGCGACCGTAACCTCGGTCGGCGCGTGCCCGCCACGCTGCGGGCTTCAGGCTGGGCGGTCGAGATTCATGACGATCACTTCGCGCAAGACACGAAGGATGTCGATCTTCTTCCGGCGGTAGCCCGGCGAGAATGGGTGTTCATCACTCAGGACGCCAGAATCCGCTATCACAGCGCGGAGACAACAGCTTGGCGCGAGGCGGGACTGAGGGTCTTCGTCGTTGTTACCGCCAACCTCAGGGCTGAAGAGACCGCTGCGATTCTGGAAAAGGCCCGGACCCGCATCGACGAGATCGCCGCAAGCGAGCAGCCTCCCTTCATCTACAGGGTCGGCAAAGACGGCTCGGTGAAGCGCATCAACTAGCCCCGGTCTTGCCGATCCACCAACAGATTCGCCGTGGGAGGACCGCGACTTCATGATTGCCCTCGCGCGCGCGTACATCTTCCGCGAAGCGGAAGATGTAGCTTGCATTGTGAGACGCGCTTTGAAAATATCCGGTAGCTAATTTACAAAGCGTCGGCCACTTTGAAAGCGCACGTGGCAAGCCCTTCCGTCGAAGTCGCAGTGGATACCAGTCTCTTCAAAGACAGCGCGGCCGGCCGAATCGTGAGGACTCCGCAGGGCTACGACGCGTTCGTGCCCGCACCGTTGCCTCCGGACATCGACTACGACCGCGACCTGGTGCTCGCGCTCTCGCGGGCGGACGCCGCCTTGAGCGAGCTGTCCATCGCAGGGGAGCAGCTGCCGAACCCCCACCTGCTCATCGCGCCGTACCTGCGGCAGGAAGCCGTCCTCTCGTCACGCATCGAGGGCACCCGCACCACGCTCTCCGAGCTCCTCATGGACGAGGTCGCCGCCGCTCCGCGCGAGCGAGACCCAGATGACCTGCGCGAGGTGCGCAACTACATCACCGCCATGGAGTACGGACTGGCGCGCCTGAGCGGGCTCCCCTTGTCACTTCGCTTCGTACGCGAACTTCACGAGCGGCTCATGCAAGGCGTCCGCGGCGCCCACATGACGCCCGGAGAGTTCCGCCGCTCGCAGAACTGGATCGGCCGTCCGGGGTCGACCCTGACCACGGCCACCTATGTGCCGCCACCCGTACCGGAGATGATGGAGGCGCTGGGCGCCTGGGAGCTGTTCCTTCAAGAGCGTGGCAGCCTGCCCCACCTCGTGCAGTGCGCGCTCCTGCACGAGCACTTCGAAGCGATCCATCCGTTCCTCGACGGCAACGGCCGCGTGGGGCGCCTGCTCATCACGCTGTTCCTGACCGAGCGAGGACGGCTGACGCAACCTCTGCTCTACCTTTCCGCCTATATCGAAGCCCATCGCTCCGACTACTACGAGGCCTTGCTCCGCGTGCGTACCCACGGGGATTGGAGAGGCTGGCTGTTCTACTTCCTTGAAGGAGTGCGGCAGACGGCCGAAAGGGCCGCAGAGCAGGCGCGGGAGCTCATCCGCATCCGTGAGAAGTACCGCGAGAGCGTCCAGGATCGGCCCAAGGCTCTGGCCCTCGTCGACGAGGTCGTGCGTTCGCCGTTCATCACTGTCGCCGAGGCTCAACGGCTTCTCGGGGTGACAAACCCAACGGCGCGGGCAGCAGTACTGGCACTCGCGGATGCCGGATTGCTCGAGGAGGTGGGGGAGCGCAAGTGGCGCAGGCTCTACGTCGCGCGACCCGTCCTCGAGGCACTCAAGAACCCGTTGGAGGAGATGTGAGCGCAGCAGGCCGCCCCAACGCCAACGGAAGGAAGCTCCCCACCCAGCAATCGGTCAACGCCGCCGTCAAGCAGATCTGCGACATCATGCGGCGTTCCAACTGCGCCGGGGCGCTGCAGTACGTGCCGGAGGTCACCTGGATCCTCTTCCTGCGCATCCTCGACGAGCGCGAGGAGATCGAGGCCGATGAGGCTCGCGCCGTCGGCGCTGAGTACAAGCCGTCGCTGACGGCGCCGTACCGCTGGCGCGACTGGGCGGCGCCGGACGGCGCCAAGCGCGCCGAGCTCCAGTCGGGAGCCCTCGGCGCCTTCTTCCACTTCCTCCACGAGGAGCTTCTGCCGCACTTGCGGGAGTTGGGCGAGCAACCGCAGGCCACCTCGCGTCAGAAGGTCATCAGCCAGATCATGAGCTCGGTGGAGCGCACGCGCATCGACACCGAGCGCAACCTCCTCGACGTGATCGACAAGGTCGACGAGATCGACCACTCCGCCGTCGACACCAAGCACGTCTTCACGCTCTCGCAGGTCTACGAGGGCCTGCTGCTCAAGATGGGCGAGAAGGGCAACGACGGCGGCCAGTTCTTCACGCCGCGCGAGATCATCCGCGCCATGGTGCGCGTCGTCGACCCGCGCATCGGCGAGACGATCTACGACCCAGGCTGTGGCACCGGCGGCTTTCTCGCCCAGTCCTTCGAGCAGATGACCGGCGCCGGCAACGCCAACATCACGTCGGGCGACCAGCTCACGACGCTGCAGGAGCACACATTCTTCGGCCGCGAGAAGGACAACGCCGTCTATCCGATCGCGCTCGCCAACCTGGTGCTGCACGGCATCGACGCGCCGCATATCTGGCACGGCAACACGCTGACGGCCACCGCCGCCTACGACGGCCTCTTCGAGGGCGCGCCGCCGCTCTACGACGTGGTTCTCATGAACCCGCCCTTCGGCGGCAAAGAGGGCAAGGACGCCCAGACGCGCTTCGCCTACAAGACCGGCGCCACGCAGGTGCTCTTCCTGCAGCACGTGATCGACAGCCTCCGGCCGCCGCAGGGCGATGAAGTCATCGGCGGCCGCTGCGGCCTCGTCATCGACGAGGGTGTCCTCTTCCGCACCAACGAAACCGCCTTCGTGCAGACCAAGCGCAAGCTGCTCGATGACTGCGACCTCTGGTGCATCGTCAGCATGCCGCCGGGCGTCTTCAGCCAGGCCGGCGCCGGCGTGAAGACGAACCTGCTCTTCTTCAATAAGGGCCGGCCCACGGAGCGCATCTGGTACTACGACCTCAGCGACCTCAAGGTCGGCAAGAAGACGCCGTTCACGCTCGAGCGCATGGGCGACTTCTTCGAGCTGGTCGGGGATTGCCGGGCCGGCGGCGCAGCGGACCGGCCCGACTCAGAGCGTAGCTGGACGGTGACGCGCGACGCCATCGAGGCCAGCAAGTACGACCTCAAAGCGGTCAATCCGCATCGGGTGGTCGAGGAAGATACGCGCACTCCGGACGATCTGCTCGACGAGATCGAGCGGCAGCAGAAGATCATCGCCGCGGCGATCGCAGAACTCAGAGGCCTCAGGTAGCGACGAACCGGCCCGGCAGCGAGCCCGCGTAGCCTGCCGCCACACGCCGGCGCGTTCGGTCCGCGCCGGCCGAGACCTTCAACGTCAACCCTTCGCGGTACGCATCGTGACCCCGTCCGCGGCGGCAACCCCTCGCGCCCGCCGCTTCGACCCGTCAGGCTTTCCTCTCGGTTCATCGGCGCCTTGCCAAGCGTTACCACCGGAGGTATCGTTTCCCATGACGAGGATCCGCCGCGGCGGGTACGTTTTCGTCACCTGGGTCGGGGATCACCCGCCGCGGCACGTGCATGTCTATCGAGGCGGTCGCCTCCTCATCAAGTGGGACCTCGAGAGGCGCCAGACCATGGTCGGAACTGCCGGCCCCAGGCTCCGAGACATCATCGTGGCACTGCAGGAGGAAGGGCGACTGTGAAGATCGCATCTGTCAAGGCCAACAACCGGCGCCGGGCCTTCGAGGTGACGTGCGTCAAGGGGGAGTTCATCTTCCCGTACGAGAAGGCCGACCCGCGGCCGGGCAGGGACGACCCCATCGTCGAGCTCTTCATCGATCCCGAACTGGCACATGAGGGGTTCAGCTACGTGCTGGCCTCGGGCGCCGATGGCTGCGTGCTGCTCGACTGGGTGTTCGACTACAACGAGGAGCCCGGGTACATGCGCGACCTTCTCCTCTACAACCTGACCGTGGAAGCCACGAAGCGTCTCGAGAAGACGACGCTCTCCAAACGAGAGATCATCCGCCGGCTCGGCACCTCCCCGGCGCAGTTCTACCGGCTCATCGACCCGACCAACTACCGCAAGTCGGTCGACAAGATGCTGGCACTGCTGCAGGTGCTCGGTTGCGAGGTGGAGGTCACAGTGCGAGAGAAGAGGAACGCGTAGGCGGGGGCCACAGGCGCGCCGCGAATGCGCGTCGGGCGGCAGCCGTCAACCGCCGGCCACGCTCAGGCCTCGGCCAGCCCGCGCTTCTCGGCCTTCTTGCGCTGCTCGGTGCTGAGGATGTGCTTGCGCACGCGCACGATCCTGGGCGTCACCTCGACGAGCTCGTCGTCGGCGATCCACTCCAGCGCGCTCTCGAGGGTGATGGGCCGCGGCACTTTGAGGCCGGCGTCGATCTCTTTGGTGGACGACCGGTAGTTGCCGAGCTGCTTGCGCTTGGTGGGGTTGCAGAGCATGTCGTCGGCGCGTGAGTTCTCGCCGACGATCATGCCCTCGTAGACGGGGGTCATGTTGCCGACGAACAGCACGGCGCGGTTCTGCAGGTTCTCGAGCGAGTAGCCGGCCGCCTCGCCGCCGGTCTGGCTGACCAGCGAGCCGCGGTCGCGGCCGGGGATCTCGCCGCGCCACGGGCCGTAGCCCGTGAACCGCGAGCTCATCACGCCCAGGCCGCGCGTCTCGGTGAGAAAGCCGCTACGGTAGCCGATGAGGCCGCGCGTCGAGATCGTGAACTCGAGGCGCACGAGGCCGGTGCCGGTCGCCTCCACGGCCACCAGCTCGCCCTTGCGCAGGCTCAGCTCCTGGATCACCGTGCCCTGGTACTCGTCGGGCACATCGATGATGAGCTGCTCCATCGGCTCGAGAAGCCTGCCCTTCGCGTCTCGCTGGGTGATCACCTCGGGCCGAGAGACGCAGAGCTCGAGGCCTTCACGGCGCATCTCCTCGATGAGGATGGCGAGGTGCAGTTCGCCGCGTCCACTGACCTTGACACCGTCGGGGCGGCCGAGGTCTTCGACGCGAAGCGCGACGTTGACGCGCAGCTCGCGCTCCAGCCGGTCCTTGATCTGGCGCAGCGTCGCGGCGCGGCCGTCCTGGCCGGCGAACGGGCCGTTGTTGACGAGGAAGAACATGCTCACCGTGGGCTCTTCGATCTCGAGCGGCGGCAGGGCTGCGCCGGCCGCCTCCCGCTCGAGCGAGGCCAGGGTGTCGCCGAGGCTGATCTCGTCGGGGCCGGCGAGCCAGGCGATGTCGCCGGCGCCGACCTCCTCGACCTCGCGGTTCTCGAGGCCGCGCGTGACCCAGAGGTGCGTCACGCGCGCGGCCTGCGCTCCCGTGAGCTCCCAGCCGGCGTCGGGATCGCCGATCTCAAGGCGCCGCGTGGTGATGCGCTGCAACTCGTCGCCGATCTTGAGGCCGCCGGCGAGCACGCGCCCGCAGCCGATGCGGCCGATGTAGTCGCTCCACGCGAGCGTGCTCACCTGCATGAGGAACGGCGCGTCCTGGTCCACCTGAGGCGCCGGGACCTCGGCGATGATCGTCTCGAAAAGATCGTTCATGCTGGCGTCGGCGAGCTCCTTGAGCAGCGCCGCCGACAGCGTGCCGCCGTCGGCGAGGTGCTCCTCGCGCTCGCGCTCTTCCTTCTGATACTCGTCGAGATCGCTGACGATCCAGCCTTCGAGACCGGAGCCGTACAGCACCGGGAAGTCGAGCTGCTCGTTGTTCGCGCCCAGCTCGACGAAGAGGTCGAAGGTCTTGTCGAGAGCGCCGGAGGGATCCGCGTTGGGCCGGTCGGCCTTGTTGACGATGACAATCGGTCGCAGGCCGAAGCCGAGCGCCCGCATGAGCACGTACCGCGTTTGCGGCATCGGTCCCTCGTTGGCGTCGACCAGAAGCAGCACCGAGTCGACCATACTGAGCACGCGCTCGACCTCGCCGCTGAAATCGGCGTGGCCCGGCGTGTCGATGATGTTGATGAGGTAGTCCTTCCACTCCACCGTGCAGTGCTTGGAGCGGAT
>JBAXRL010000136.1:0-6920 GCA_037131205.1 Actinomycetes bacterium
GCTGCTCCTCGACCGGGTGCTGGTCGTCCTTGTACTCCACGTGCACGAGGTGCAGGCGCCCGCCCTCACCGTCGAACGGTTCGACGCCGGCGACCACGCCGCGCCGGTTGCGCACGGTGCAGAAGAGGCCGGGGCGGGGGATCTGGGCGCCGGAGGCCGGACCCGGGCTCACCGCGACCCTTCCTCACGCGGGTGCCGGCGAAGCGTCGTCGCAACCAAGCAGATCACCAGAACGAGCCCCCGACCTTGCTGACGCCGTGGACGGCGCGGCGCACACGCCCTCGTCAACCCTATCACCGGCGCGTGACGGATCGGGCGTGCGGCCATTGTCCACCTCGCCGAGGACCTCTGGGACAGCGTCGCCGCGGAGACCGGCGGGCTGCCGCTCACGGAGGCGCAGGCGGCCGAGCTTGACCACCGCCTCGCCCAGCTCGCTCATGACCCCGATGCCGGCGACTCCTGGGAGGTCGCGCGCGGGCGCATTCAGAAGCGGCTCGACAAGGCCGGATGACCCCGCGCCTCGTCGTCCGCGCGGCCGCCGAGGCGGACATCCTCGATGCAGCGCTCTGGTACGAGCAGCGCTCGCCCGGCCTCGGCGCCGAGCTCCTGCGCGCCGTCGACGTCACCCTCGCCGAGGTCGTGCGCATGCCGGCGCGCTTCCCCCTCGTCCACGGCGAGTCGCGCCGCGCGCTGCTGCGCCGCTTTCCGTACGCGGCCTGCTTCGTCGCGTCTCCCGACCTGGCTGGTCAGCGTCATCGCCGGCATGCACGCCCGCCGCGATCCGCGCCGATGGGAGGAGCGCGTCGGTGAATGACCGCGGGCAGGCGCATGAGCAGAACGCCGCAGGCTCTGCCGAGACCCGGCAGGCCGGCCGCGCGTGACCTGCTTGCGCGCCTCACCGAGGCGCGCAAGGTCGTCGACGTTCGCAACCAGCTCCCTCCCTACCGGATCGTGTGTCGACGCGAGGATGCCACGGTCACCGTCGTTCGCGTGCGGCGCAGCGAGCGGCTGATGAGTCCGACGACGTGCGCGGACGGCTGACGAGGGCATCCGGCGTGGTCTTCGCCGCCGAAGTCTGAGAGACTTCGCGCGTGGCCGGAAAGGGCAACAAGAAGCGAGGCAAGTCGGGCGGAGCGCGGGGCGGCGCCGGGCGGCGCAGCTCCGGAGGCGGCGCGCGACGCCCTGCACCGGCACGCGACCCCTTTGCCATCAACGGCCTGGTCCGCGCCGTCTTCCGCGACGCCCGCGAGCTGCTCACGGTGGACGACCCCCTCGAAGCCGAGGACTGGGCGAGCGCCGTGCTCGGCATGACCTACAAGGCTCCGCTCCCCCCGGAGGTGGCTGAGAAGTACGAGCGTGCGGTCGGACCGGCGATCGTGAGCGCGGCCGAGCGGCGCCGCGACGCGACCGGGCTCGTGGTCCTGTGCGCCTTGGCCGCGGTGACCGGCGACGAGATCGGCGCCCGTGAGGCCGCGGCCCGCATGGCTGCCCACGGCGTACCGCGCCCGCGCTGGGCGGACGCCGCCGGCAGGCCCGAGTTTCTCGGCGGCTACTCTGCGACAGATCCGTTCGGCGACCAGATCAGCTACCACCTCCTGTTCCAGTACGAAGGCTTCTCGCCGCACATGATCATGGCGCTCTACGACGAGAACCTCGGCGGCATCATCAAGGACGCCTTCGTGGGCGATGTCCAGGATGACACCGATGTGCGCGCCATGATCGAGGCCGGGCCTGAGCTCATCGTGAGCGACGTCGTCGCGGCCGAGGCTGCCGCGCACATCATCGAGGCGCTCGCCACCGGCGATCTCTACATCGACAACGACTGGACGGAGGACTTCCGCCACACGCGGCTGCTCCTCCTGTCCCGCGTGCGGCTGCTGGCCGGAGCCGGGCAGACGGCGCCGGCGCCGGAGCCGCCCGAACCGGAAGAGCCCCTCGACGATGCGGCCCGCGAGGCGTTGGTCGAGGAGTTCTTCGCCTCGCCCCCCGGCGCCGCCTTCGCCTCCCTGCGCGGCCCGGCGCGCGACGACGTGCTCACCATCGTCGACCACTGCCTCACCGCACGCTGCGACTTCGGAGACGGCGACCCGCTGCGCTGGAGCCCCATCGTGGCGGAGCTGTTCCTGCTCGACTACCTGCCGCGCAAGGTGGACCTCAGCCAGGCCGAGATCGACGCGCTGCCCGCGGTGCTCACAGCGTGGGTCCGGTTCGCGCTGGCCAAGCGCGGCCTTGCGGAGGAGCTGATCGGCGAGGCGACCGACGCCGTATCGGAGCTCACGGACGAGTTCCGCGAAGCGATGGGCGACGGCGCCAACTACGGCCCCGCCAGGGCCATCATCCGGGCCCTGAAGGCGGACGGCGTCGACCTGACCGATCAGACGGCCGTCGACGCCTGGTTCGCCGATTTCAACGCGCGCCCGGACGAGGAGAGGTACGAGATCCTCGGGCCGCCGCCGGACGCCTGAGACGGCCCCGAGGAGCCCCGCCAGCCGTCCGGCTACGGTCGGCGGCCCGCTGCAGCACGATCGCAGCCGGAAGCACGACTGGCAGGACGACCGCAGCGGCCGGTTCGCCCGGCCGCGCGGAGCGCGAGCGCGGCCTGCCGAGGCGCCATGGTGACGATGGTCCCGACCAGGACGACGCCCGGATTCCCGATGGATCAAGGGTCGCCGCCGCCTCGCCTGGCGCGCGATGCCACGCTACCTCACCTCGCTGAGCCGCAGCATCACCGCCGCCTACCTGATCCAGTAGAAGCTTGTGGGGCTCGAGCTCCCAGAGAAGCTGCTCCTCGACCGGGTGCTGGTCGTCCTTGTACTCCACGTGCACGAGGTGCAGACGCCCGCTCTCGCCGTCGAACGGTTCGACGCCGGCGACCACGCCGCGACGGTTGCGGACGGTGCAGAAGAGGCCGGGGCGGGGGATCTGGGCGCCCGACGCGGGGCCCGGAGTCACCTGCGCCCCGCGTTCGAGCGCGGACGAGGCGCGGTCGCCGCGAAGCAGATCATCCGCATGCCCCCTCGAGAGTAGCCGCTGCCGCACATGCTGCGTGCGCGCACTCGTCAACCCTATCACCGGGGTAGGACGGGTCTGACACACCTCTCGACTGCGACGGCCACGGCGTGCCCAGCCCGATCGATGGCCCGCGATCCGGGTCTCAGCCATTGCCCATGTCACTCGCCCGGTCGAGGTGCTACTGTGCGACGCAGAAGGGGCCGTCTGTGCCGTCGGAGGCCTCACGCAGATCGCATGCGTCGCGTCGCACGCACTGGCGAGCAAGGAGCACCTGCTAGATGGAGACGGTCGAGAGACGATTGCCCGGCGATCCTGCGGCCTTCGTGCGCGCGTGCGTTCGCGAGCGGCGCATCCTGTGGACGTATCACGTGAGCATGCGCCTCAAGGGGCGGTTCGTCGCGCGCCAGGTCATCCTCGATGCCGTCGATTCCTACGAGCTCGTCGAGTCGTACCCGCACGACAAGTACCTGCCGAGCCACCTGTTCCCGGCTCGGCCTCTCGGCGACGCGATCCACGTCTTGTTTGCGGTGGACGTCAGGGGAGACAATGTCCGGGTCGTCACCGCCTACCGGCCCAGTGCGGACGAGTGGATGGACGATCTCAAGACCAGGAGGATCTCACGATGAAATGCGGAGTCTGCGGAGCCAGGATGACGCGAGCCATGAGCGACCTGCCCTTCAAGACGTCGGACCATACGATAGCCATCCTCAAGGGCGTCCCCGTACTCCAGTGCGGCAACTGCGGCGACTACCTCCTGGACGACGTTGTCATGAGCCGCGTGGACGAGATCCTGTCTGGCGTCGCCGGGGCGGCAGAGCTCGAGGTCATCCGCTACGCCGCCTGAGGTCGAGCTCGCAGCCCGACCGATGTGAACCGGGTGCGTCCAGGCAGCGCTCGCAGGCTGGGGGCTTTCCGCCGAGCGCTCTGCTGACCGCGGCAGGAGGAGGCAGGCGAGCGTGACGCGGCAGGACGCGCATCGAAGGCTCACGGTCCCGCAGCAGGACGCGCGGCATCGTGGATTTACGCTCCTTCAGAGCCAGTATCTTGCGTTCATCCGCGCGTACACCGTGATTCACCAAGTACCACCTGCCGAAGCGGACATGCGCGCAGAGTCAGCCCGCGATCGCGCGTGACGCCCTGCTGGTCACGCGCCCAACCCTCGCTGGCGCACAGAGCGGAAGCGAGAGTGGACCCTCAGTCGATCGCCATGGGGAGCCATCGGGGAGCAGGTTCTCCTGGACGTGCACCGCTGCTTCATGGACGAAGAAGCGGACATCTCCGAACACGTGCCTCGGATCGCGAGGATCGCCGAGCCGGTCCGGAGCTCCTTGGAACGCGCGGACTGCGGCGCCGCGGACGCAGACCTCGTCAAGTGGGTCTCATCGACCTCGGGCGCGCCCTGTTCGTGGAGGAATGGAAGAGACCGCTCCCCGGTGACGGCGGAGCCCCCCGCGGAAGCAGAGGCGCTCGCCGAGCTCGAGCGCTGCCTTCGCGACCGGCGGCGGTACTTTGTGTCCCCCTCCCTGTCAACGGGATCAGCGGTGACGTCGGCGAGCGACACCCGGCGCCAGTCGCGGCGGCCGAATGAGCTCGAATACGCCAACCGCCACTTGCCACCGGCATGGCCCCCAGGCGCCCGGCGCACCTGCAGCCCCAAACGACTACAGACCGCGCCGAGCGCCTGCTCCACTTTGGGGCGCTCGCTCAGCATCGTCTCGCGTTCGACCGCGCCAACGACGTTGAGGTCGATGTCGACCGACAGGCGTGGCACGTCGAGAACGAACAGGTTGAGCGCCGTGCCACCCTTCAGCGCGATCCGCGACTTGAGAAACGGGTGGCTGCGCAATGCGGCAAGCACGTCGAGCAACCGCGCCGCTTTCTCGAACGCTTCGGCCCGAAACCCGGTGGCCGCCGCCTCAAGCGCGACCTGCTCAGCGGTGAGCATCAGGCGTTCTCCTCCCAGCGACGCTGCGCGACATCGTCGGGAACGACGAGATTCCAGCCGCGCGCAAAACGACCCGAGGTGCGGGTCGAATCGAGGTAGCGCGGCTGTCGCGGAGCGTGCCGCCGCAGCTCCGCGAGCTGCTCGCTGTCGATCAGCAACTCATCGCGATGCTGCTCGAGGAAGTAGCCGACCCGCGCGACGGTGATCGCCGATCCAAGGCGCAACGCGTACGCGACGACGGCGTCGACGTCGACGTCGACGTCGACGTCGACGAGCTCGACCATCTCCAGAGAGCGCCAAACCTCCTCCCATCCGCCGCACCGCTGCGGGGAGTGAAGCACGTCGACCATGCTTCGTTCCGGGCTCGTCACGTACAGCCGCCCGCCACCGTGCGTCGCTGCCTCCACCCCACCGCCCTTGTCGGGCAGCCCGCGAAGCGGCGCCGGCGTCTGTACCGGCAGATACTCGTCACCGCGGAAGGCGAAGGGGCGTCGCCGATCGTCGGTGAGGTAATCGAAGCGGCGCCAGACCGAGTAGGACTTGCCGAAGAACTGCAGCGCGGCGTGGTAGGCGACCACAGCGTCATCCGCGAGTCGGCTCGTCACCAGGAACGGGTCGACCGGGGACTGCCCTGGGTCGACGCCACGAAGCACGGTCGCGTACAGGCCGCGCCGCACACGCACGATGCGCCCGCCGACAATGTGCTTGGCCAGCAGGTTCTTGGCTGCGCTGGTACTGCGACCGATGCCGGAGCGTGCGCCCAGAAACTCCTGCATCGTGAACACCGGATGCGTCTCGAAGAAGTCCTCTGAGCGCACGGCACTTGTCCCTTCACGCAGTCAGCACTACCGAGAGTAGTGCTTTCTGCACACGAGAGCAGGAGACCGCTTTGCCTCACAATTACAGTACTCCAACGCGATTCGTTGCTTCAGATGCCGGGAGTACAGCATCTGCGACGACCACATCTGGATCGAAGCCGTGCGCCGCGGCGGCATCGCCAAGCACGCCGGCTGCCACACTCTGCGGCACTGGTTCGCGACGCACCTTCTCGACGTGGCCTACGGCGTCCGCGTCGTCCAGGAACCGCCTGGGCACAAGGATGTCGGTACGACTATGATCTCCACGCACGTGCTCAACCGTGGCGGCCAAGGCGTGCGCAGCCCGATCGATGGCCTGTGAGGCGGCTCTCACAGACTGCCCATGTCACCCGCCCGGTCGAGGCGCTACTGTCTTGCGCAGAAGGAGGCCGTCTGTGCCGGCGGTCTTGTGCAAGCTGCATACTACTTTTCATGCGACGAGGGGGAGGTTCGTTTCGATGGCGACGATCGCACCAGGTACGTGGGTCGAGCTCATCGAAGGCGAGTCGCAGCGATTGTCCTTCCCTCCTCCGCGCACGGCGCTGGTAGTCGCCGTGCATCGTGCCGCCGTCAAGGCGCGGGGCAATCCGCTCACATTTGTCGCGTCCATCGATGACGGACAACGCGTTGACTGGGTCGGAGCCATCGACGAGACCATGCTCAAGGTGACGGGTGGGCCAGTCGCATCCCCTCGCGCAGCGGTCGGAAGGAGGCTGCTGGCAGGAGCTTCATGCTGGAAGGTCGTCCGCCCCGGATTGTTGACCTCGCCCGGTGTCGCCAACCCATACCTGACTTTGTACGGCGGGAACCGCCCATGGGTCGTGCTTGGAGAACTACTGAACGGCAGCCTCGTTGCTGCTCCGCTGAACGATGCGCGGGGTAACCCGAAGTGGTACGCGCCCGAGATCGCCGCAGCCCACCTGCTCTTCCCGAACGCCAAGCATTCGCAGCTGGAGCTGGCTCACCTCTGGTCATTGCCGCCCGGACTGCCATCGTCTGGGGAAGTGGATGCCGCAGCGCGGCAGGCGCTCGGTCGCGACGTGGTCGGCTACTACGTGTGAGCGTGTGCCCAACAAGCGCGTCCAGCAGACAGGACGCCTCAGAAG
>JBAXRL010000137.1:0-6904 GCA_037131205.1 Actinomycetes bacterium
GGAGCAGGTGGTGACCGCCGAATGGGTGCGCATGAAGTGTCTGTACGGCGGCTGCCGAGCGAGGGGGATGGGCGCGTCCAGGGTTCCCGAGCGTGCCCGGGTGGTCCGCGCCCAGGCAGCGAGGGGCACGTGTTCGGCCGTCGTCGCGAGCCGCCTGCTACACTCCGGCGTGATGAGCCCCAGCCGCAAACAGGCGCGCTTCGAGGCGTCGCGGTGAGCCGCGACGCCGTCGGCCTGCGCGCCCGGGCGCTCGCCCTCGGGGCGAGCGACGCCGCCGTGATCACGCCGGAGCAGGTGGTGACCGCCGAATGGGTGCGCATGAAGTGTCTGTACGGCGGCTGCACCGCGGGACGCTGCCTCACGTGCCCGCCGCACTCGCCGACGCCCGCGCGGACGCGGATCCTGCTGGACGAGTACGAGACCATCCTGTTGCTGCGCCTGGACGTACCGCCGGCGCAGGCCGGCGAGTGGCTGGCGTGGAGCCGCCGCAAGGCGCAGATCGCGCTCGATCTGGAGCGCGAGCTGTTTCTCGGCGGCTACTTCAAAGCCTTCGCCATCGCCGGCGGCCGGCCGTGCGCGCTCGCGGAGCCCTGCGGACGGCCGCGGGACTGCGACTGTCGCGAGCTGGTACGGCCCGGCCCGGCCGGCTGCGGCATCGACGTGTTCACGACCAGCAGAAACGCCGGCTGGCCCTTGGCCGTGGTGCGGGGGACGGCCGACCCGTATCATCTCTTCACGCTCGTGCTCGTCGCGTAGGCCACGAGCCCCAGAGGCGAGACCCCTGATGGTGAGGACGGACCCATGACACCCATCCAGAAGATCCAGCGCGAGCACGGCATCGTCGGCCGCGAGGCCGAGCTGGCCATGGCCCTTGCCGTGCTCGGCGCCGGCCGCCACCTGCTCCTCGAGGGCCCCGTGGGCGTGGGCAAGACCACGGTCGCCCTCGCGGTGTGCTCCCATCTCGGCCGCGAGACGGTGCGCGTCGACGGCGACGACCGCTACTCCGAGAGCAAGCTCACCGGCTGGTTCGACCCGCCGCTGGTGCTGAGCCAGGGCTACCGCGAGGAGTCGTTCTTCCCGGGTCCCCTGGTGGAGGCCATGCGCGAAGGCCGCGTGCTCTTCATCAACGAGCTCAACCGCATGCCCGAGTCGGTGCAGAACGTGCTGCTTCCGGCGCTCGACGAGCGCCTGCTGCAGGTGCCCCACATCGGCGAGGTGCGCGCCGCCCCCGGCTTTCAGGTGGTGGCCACGCAGAACCCCGTCGAGTACGTGGGCACCGGTCACCTCTCCGAGGCGCTGCGCGACCGCTTCGAGCATCTTGCCCTGCACTACCAGCCGGCTGCCGAGGAGAACGACATCGTGGTCGCCGAGACGGGCTCCGGCGACGCCGCTCTGGTGCTCACCGCCGTGCGCCTCACGCGCGCCACGCGCCTTCATCCGCGCTTCCGCAAAGGCGCTTCGGTGCGCGGCGCGATCGCCACCGTGGCCATCGCCGAACGCCTCTGGGCGGAGAGCCGCGACGCCTGCGGGCCCGTGAGCCGCGAGACGCTGCGCCGCGCGGCCGAAGCAGCCCTCACGACGCGCGTCGATCTGCGCGACGACATCGACGCCGATTTCGGCGCCGCCCTCGACGAGCTCTTCGCGCTGGTCGTCGACCGCGGCGAGGATCCGGACGTCGCCCTGGCTCCGCCCGCGGCTTCCCCAAAAGCCTGAGCGCCCCCAGCGGGGCGCGCCTGCGGCACGGCGGGCGCGTGGAAGTGCGGGGCCTGCCGGCCTACCGGCCGGAGCCGCCCGCCGGCGACGCGCCCATGATCGCGCTCGCGGAGCGCTACAACGTGCCGCCCGCCGGCCTCGACGGCTGGACGGTGGCCGTGAACCTCACGCGCAGCGGCTGCCGCATCGGCGACCCGGGCCTGCGCTACTACGCGGAGCGCCTCGCGGCGCGCTCCGTGCTGGCCCGCGCGGCCGGCCTCGTCGGCCCGCTGCGCGGCGCCACACAGGTGGTGCGCGAGCCGCTGCGCGAGCCCTTCGCCGGCGAGCTCGACGTGGAGGCCACCCTCGAGAACCTGCTCGGCAAGCCCTACCCCGAGCCCGACGACTGGGTCGTTCGGCATCGCGAGGAGCGCCGCCACCAGGTGGTGCTGATGGTCGACACCTCGCTCTCGATGTCGGGCGAGAACATGGCCGTCGCGGCGGTGGCGGCCGCCGTTCTCGCGCTCAAGCTGAAGCCCGAGGACTTGGCCGTCGTCGTCTTCGAGGACAAGGCACAGGCCGTGACCCGCCTCGAGGTCGCCGACCCGGCGGAGGAGGTGGTGCGGCGCATGCTCGACCAACCGGTGCGCGGCTACACGAATATCGCGGCCGCGCTGGAGCTCGGCGCCGCCGAGCTGGAACGCGGCCGCAACCCGCGGCGCAGCGGCCTGCTGATCACCGACGGGGTGGTCACCGCCGGCGCTGACCCGCTGCCCCTGGCGCACCGCTTTCCGCACCTTCACGTGCTGCTCACCGAGGATTACAAGATGAACCCCGAGCTCTGCCGCCGCCTCGCCGACGCCGGGCACGGCGACGTCTTCCCGGTGCGCGCCTTCCGCGACCTGCCGGCGCGCCTCCTCGATGTCGCCAACCGCGTGCTGCGGTAGACTGTGCCGCAGGCGCCGCTGGGGCGCCCCCTCACGTGCAAGGAGACACCCGTGGGACTGTTCGGACCTCCCAACGTCGCCAGGCTCGAGGCCGAGGGCAAGATCGACCGCCTCGTGCGGGCGGCCAACTACAAGAAGGATCCGGCTGTGGCCGCCGACGCGCGCCGCGCCCTCACCGGCTTTCTCGACAAGGTCATCCAGCGGCTGCAGACCAAGAACATCGTGCAGCTCAACACCGCCCGCGACGCGCTCGTCATCATCGGCGAACCGGCCCGCGACCGGCTCATCTTCATCGTTCAGCAGGGACACCTGCACCGGCGCCAGGACGCGGCCTACGTGCTCGGCGTGATGGGCGACCCGGTCGCCGTCAAGCCGCTCTGCGTCGCCATGCACAACCCCGACCCGCTGCTGCGCATGATCATCGTCGAGGCGCTGGGCAAGATCGGTGATCCCTCCGCGTCAGACACGCTGCGCAAGGCCCTCGGCGACCCGGACAAGTCCGTCGCCGAGGCGGCGCGCAAGGCCTTCAAGAAGCTGGGGATGGCTCCCGCCTGAGGCCGCGTCTCCGGGCGGCTCCCGCCTGAGGCCGCGTCTCCGGGCGTCGCCCGCCTGAGGCCGCGTCTCCGGGCGTCGCCCCGCGGCGCGTCCGTGCCCTGGATCCCGAAGAACCGGTACACTTGCCGCAGCCAGCCTCCCGACCCGAAGGGCGACCCAAGGCCATGGTACGCACGCTGAACGGCCCGGCTTTCTCGCGCGTGCTCCGCGCCGGCGCGCTCGCTGTGGTGCGCGAGCAGGAGACTCTGAACCGCATCAACGTCTTCCCGGTGCGGGACGCCGATACCGGCGCCAATTTGGCCGCGACCCTCAAGGCGGCGGCGTCGCGGCTCGGCGGCTCCTCGCCCGACGGCGTGGGCGCCGCCGCCCGCGTCGCCGCCGACGGCGCCCTCGACGGCGCCCGCGGCAACTCGGGCGCCATCTTCGCGCAGTTCCTGCACGGTCTGGCCGGCGGCATGGAGCGCCGCAGCCAGGTGGACGGGCCGCAGTTCGCCCTCGCGGCGCGCAGGGGGACGGAGTCCGCCTATACGGCCCTGCAAGACCCTCGCGAAGGCACCATCCTCTCGGTGCTCAAGGCGTGGTCGCGCGAGCTCGGGCGCCGTTCCGGCGAGGAGGACTTCACCGAGATGATGCACGGCGGCCTCGTGGCCGCCCGCGTGGCGCTCGCCGACACCCCGCGCCAGCTCGAGGTGCTGGCGCGCAACCATGTGGTCGACGCCGGCGGGCAGGGCTTCGTCTACTTCCTGGAGGGGATCATCGAGTCGCTGCGCGGCCGCGAGACGGCTTGGGCGCCCGTCGAAGCGCCGCCGCACGGCCTGCCGCCGTTCTCCCTCGAGCACGAGGAGATCGACGAGCGCTTTCGCTACTGCACCGAGGCGCTCCTCGCGGCGCGCGAGGCGCCGCTGTCACGGCACGCCGTGATGGCCGCCGTGCTGGGCCTCGGCGAGTCGCTGGTCGTGGCCGGCGGCGAGCGGCGGCTGCGCGTGCACATCCACACCAACGAGCCGCAGAGGTTCCTCGCCACGGTGGCCGCGCTGGGCGTCGTCGAGCACAGCAAGATCGACGACATGGTACTGCAGCAGCTCGAGGGCCGCGCCGCCACCATCGCCCTGGTCACCGACTCGACCACCGATCTGCCCGAGGACGTCGCCTTCCGCCTCGGCGTCGTGGCCGTGCCGCTCACCCTGACGCTGGGCGACGAGAGCTATCTCGACGGCGTCGACATCACGCTCGACGGCTTCATCCAGCGCGTGACGAGCGGCCGCGGCGTGCCGCGCTCGTCGCAACCTGCAGTCGCCGACTTCGTGCAGACCTACCGCCGCCTGCTGGAGTACCGCGAAGGCATCGTGTCGGTGCACATCGCGAGGGCGATGTCCGGCACCGTGCAGGCGGCGCAGGCCGCGGCCCGCGAGGTCGACCCGGGGCGCATCCGGGTGATCGACTCCTGCGCGGTCTCGGTGGGCGCCGGCCTCCTGCTCGAGGCCGCCGGCGAGGCGATCGCCGCCGGCGCCGGCCTGGACGAGGTCGCCGCGCTGGTCGAGAGGGTGAAGCGCGAGATCCGCATCTTCGGTACGGTCGCTTCGCTCGACTTCGCCGTGCGCGGGGGGCGCGTGAGCCCCAGCATGGCGCGCGCCCTCAAGCGCCTGCACCTTGCCCCGATCATCGTCTTCGACGAGACGGGCAGGGCCGGCAAGGGCGGCGCGGCGCTCGGTTTCGACCGCGCCCTCAGCGCCGTCGTCAGGCGCGCCGTGAAGTACGCGGACGGCGCGCCGGCGCGGGCCATGGTCGTCCACAGCGGCGACCAGGCCGGCGCCGACTTCGTCGCCGCCCGCCTCGCCGAGCGCCTGGGAGGGGAGATCCCGGTGGTGCGCGCCGGCGCCGTGCTCACCACGCACGTCGGCCTCGGCTCGGTGTCGGTGGCCGTGCGCCGGTTGCCGGCCTGACGGCCGGCATCGCGCGCCCCGTCCTTGCCGCCGTCCGCGCGCGCCTTCCGCGGCCCGTCCCCGCGGCCCTTTCGCGCGGCCCGTGCTCGCGGCTTCTGCAGCGCGGCCCGTCCGCGCGGCGCCCGTTTTCACTGGCCGCGCAAGGTTTTCGCCGCGTCCCGCGTGGGAACCCAATCGTGGAGCCCCCTTCCGGGGCCCTTCTGACGCTGGAGGAGCGATGGCCGTTCGTATAGGCGTGCCCAAGGAGACCGCGACCGGCGAGACCCGGGTGGCGCTCGTGCCCGCCGTGGCCGAGAAGTACAAGGCCCTGGGCGCGGAGGTGCTCATCGAGCGTGGCGCCGGCCGGCTCAGCCACCTGCGCGACGAGGAGCTCACGGCGGCCACCGTCGTCGAGACCGCCGCCGAGGCCTTCGCCGCGGACGTCGTGCTCAAGGTCGACCCGCCCTCGCCGTCCGAAGCGGAGCTGCTGCGCGAGGGCTCCGTCGTGATCGGCCTCCTGCAGCCGTACAAGGCTTTCGACGCCATCAGGGCGCTGCGCGACCGTAAGGTCACGAGCTTCGCCCTGGAGTTGCTTCCCCGCATCAGCCGCGCCCAGGCCATGGACGCGCTCACCTCGCAGGCCTCCATCGCCGGCTACAAGGCGGCGCTCATGTCGGCCTGCATGGCCGGCCGCTACTTCCCCATGTTGACGACGCCCGCGGGAACCCTGCGGCCGGCCAAGGTACTGGTGCTCGGGGTCGGCGTGGCCGGCCTGCAGGCAATCGCCACGGCGCGGCGCCTCGGCGCTGTGGTCGAGGCCTACGACGTGCGCGCCGCGACCCGCGAGCAGGTGCAGTCGCTGGGCGGGCGCTTCATCGACACGGGCATCGACGCCGAGGTCAAGGACGGCTACGCCCGCGAGCTCACCGACGAGGAGAAGGCCAAGGCCAGGGAGATCGTCGACCAGCACATCGTGCAGGCCGACGCGGTGATCACCACGGCGGCCATCCCCGGGCGGCCGTCGCCGAAGCTCATCAGCGCGGCCGTGGTCGAGAAGATGAAGCCGGGTGCGGTGATCGTCGACATGGCCGCCGAAGGCGGCGGCAACTGCGAGCTCACGCGGCCCGGCGAGCAGTACGACTACCCCAACGGCGTGCTCATCTACGGGCCGCTCGGCATCCCCGCCATGCTGCCGGCGCACGCCAGCGACCAGTACGCGCGCAACCTCATGCACTTTCTCACGCCGTTCATCAAGGAGGGCGCGCTCGCCCTCGACTGGGACGACGAGATCCTCACTGGCAGCGTACTCACCCGGGACGGCGCCATCGTCAACGAAGCCGTGCGCACGCTCGTCGAAGGAGGCGCGCCATGATCACCGGCTTCGCCGCGGTCTACATCTTTCTGCTCGCCGCCTTCACCGGCTACGAGATCATCTCCAAGGTGCCGGTGATCCTGCACACGCCGCTGATGAGCGGCTCCAACTTCGTGCACGGCATCGTCGTCGTGGGCGCCATGGTGGCGCTGGGCAGAGCCAACACCACGCCGGAGCGCATCATCGGCTTCGTCGCCGTGCTGCTGGGCGCCGCCAACGCCGTGGGCGGCTACGCGGTCACCGAGCGCATGCTCGAGATGTTCAAGAGCACCAAGGAGAAGCAGGCGCCGGCCAAGGCGGGCGGCGATGAGGGCTGACCTCATCCAGGCGAGCTACATCGCCGCCACCGTCCTCTTCATCCTCGGCCTCAAGGGCATGAGCTCGCCGCGCACGGCGCGGCGCGGCATCGTCTGGGC
>JBAXRL010000138.1:0-6845 GCA_037131205.1 Actinomycetes bacterium
CCCTCCTCGCGCAAGGCTCGCTTGCCGTCGCCGAGCGAGTGTATCAACCCCATGTCCTGCAATACAACGAGCTCTCTGAAGGCTGTCGCCGAGGAGATGTCGAGCTCCTTGGCGAGCGCCGTGGGGCCCGACGACCCAAGCTCCATGAGGAGCACGAGCACCTTGGTCTGGCGCGTGCTGAGCTTGACCTCCGGGGGGCTCGGCGCGGCCGCCGGTTCGGGGGCGTGGGCCGGCATCTTGATGGTGAACACGGCGCCGCCGCCGAGATTGTCGTCCACCGTGAGCACGCCGCGCAGGAACTGCAGCGATTCGCGCGCCACGGGCAGGCCCGAGCCGACCCCGCGGATGATCTGCCGGTGTAGCGCCGTCGCCGTGGTGAAGCCCGGCCGGAAGGCGCGGTCCTTGTCGTCCACGCCCGGCCCGTGGTCGGAGATGCGGATGGTCTGCCCGTTGTCGAGGATCGTGATCACGACGTCGCGGAAGCAGGCGTGCAGCAGATTCTCCATGAGCTCCTGGAGCACCGTGTACGGGATCTGGCCGCCCTGCTCGCGACAGTAGTGATAGGTCTTCTCGGCCAGCGCGGCGATGAGGGCCGGCAGGTCCTTCTCCTCCACGGCGACCACGCGAGGCGGTGACGTGAGGGTGTCGTAGATCGCGATGCGCGGCGCCTCGGGGCCGCGCGGGACGCCGGGGAGCGCGCCGGCGAGACCCGGGTGGCCGGGAGATATGACAGGGGCGGCGGCCGCGGTCGCGGCCTGCGTCGCGGGCGGCGGCGCGACGGCCCCCCCGTCGGCGAGCAGCCTGTCGAGGAACGACTCCATGGGGCGGCGAGTATAGCAGAGGCGCCGGAGGCGGCTGAAACGCGGGAAGAGGCTGCGCGCGGCCACATTCCGCGGCCGAAACCCCGGAGTTGTCCACAGGCTGTTCAAGATATGTGGAAAGAGCTCTGGCGGAAGCCCCGGGGAGTGCCCAATTTGCGGGACTTGTGGATAGTGCGGTTTCACACACAGTCGGGCGCGGGTCCGGGTCGCCGCCTCTGCCGGGTCGCGCCCCGGTCGCGCCGCCGCCGCCGCTACGCCAGTCACGCGACCGAGAAATACCCGCAAGATGATGGTTTCTTTGCGTAGGTATGGCGTAAGTATGGCGTGAGTGTGTTGTCAAGGGGAGTCGTGGTCGTCAACGCCTTATCCACTGCGATTGTGAGCCTGTAAGCGAGGGGAAAGAATCTTATCCACACTCTCCACAGGGGACTGTGAACGATTGCCGGGCAGCGTGAAACACGACGTGACCCGGCCACCGCGCCTGCGCTACACTGTGGCGGTCCTGCGGAGCTCCCGGCGGAGGAGCTGAGAAGGCGCTGCCTGGCGCCGACGCGTCGCACCTGACCACCCTCGAGGTGGCGGCGTCTTCGGACGCTGCTGGGTAATGCCAGCGAAGGGAGAGATTCGACAATGAGCACTCCACTGGCCGCGGCCTCGCCGCCCGCGCTTGACGCGCGCGCGCGGCTCAACCTGAACCCCGCCCACTGGGGCGTGCAGGCGCTCGCCGAGATCGGCGTCGCCATCGCCCTGGCGGCCGTGCTCGGGCAGGTGCGCATCTTCGTGATGCCGCAAGGCGGCTCGGTGAGTCTCGAGCTGCTGCCCATCATCTTCATCGCAGTGCGCCGCGGCGTGGTCCCCGCGGCCACGGCGGGCCTGCTGTACGGCCTGCTCCAGCTCGGGCTGCCTGGGGCCTTCGTTTACCACCCGGCGCAGGCTGCCCTCGACTACCCGCTGGCGTTCATGTCGCTGGCCGTGGCTGGCTTTGTGGACGTGCGCGGCTGGCGCACTCTCGCCCTGGCTGTGGCCCTCGCCGTGCTGGCGCGCTTCGCCTGCCACTTCGCCTCGGGCCTGATCTTCTTCGCCGCCTACGCCCCCGGCTGGGAGGCGCCGTGGCTGTATGCGGCGACCTACAACCTGCTGTACCTGGTACCCGAGGGCGTGCTCACGACGCTCCTCCTCTGGCCACTGCTCAAAGCCTACGACGCGGCTTTTCCGGGGCGCGGCCGCCGGGCGCCGGCGTGAGCGGCGCGGGCGGCGGCGCGAGCGGCGCGGGCGGCGGCGCGAGCGCCGGCGGCGCGGCGCCGGAGCGCGCGCCTCTCGCCGTCGTCTTCCTCGCCGGCGACTACGACGACCCCGCGTATTTCCGCGGTTGGGCGGAGGCCGCCGACATCGTGGTCGCCGCGGACGGCGGCGCCCGCTTTCTGCTCGAGCAGGGCGTCCGCCCCGACCTGGTGGTCGGCGACTTCGACTCGCTGCCGGCCGCCGACGTGGAGCGCCTCGAGGCGGCCGGCGTCGAGCTGGTCCGCCTCCCTGTGCGCAAGGACCGTACCGACGGAGAGATGGCCGCCGACGAGGCGCTGCGCCGCGGCGCCGGCGAGCTGGTGCTCGTCGGCGCCCTCGGCGCTCTCGACCACACCCTCGGCCATCTGGCTATCCTGCGGCGCCTGGCGGCGCGCGGCGTCGCCGCGCGCCTGGCGGCGCCGCGGCTCACGGTGCGCGTGCTCGTGGCGCCGGACGAGGCGCGTCTGGACGCGCCGCCCGGCTCGCGCGTCTCCGTCGTGCCGCTGCACGGCGACGCGCTTGTGACCCTGGAGGGATTCGACTATCCGCTCACGCGCGGCGGGCTGCCGCGGGACGCCTGCCTGGGGCTGGGCAACGCCGTGGTCGCCGCGGCGCGCATCCTCGTGCACGAGGGGGCGGTGGCCGTGCTCGTCGAGGACGGCGACGAGGCTTTTCGGGGAGTGCGCCGCGAGCCGCGAGTCGCGGCGCCCTGATGCGGGGCTCACGCGGGTGGCGAGTAGCGGCCGTCGCGTGGGCGGCGGCGATCGTCGTCTTCGGGGTCCTGCCCACCCAGGAGGTCGTCCACGCCGTCGCCGAGGGAAGGGGAGGGGACGAGCTGCTCACCTCGGCGGGGCACTTCGCCGCCTACGTCATCCTCGCGTTCGTGCTCGCCGTCGCCCTCGACGACTGGCGGCTCAGCCGCCGTGCGGTCCTGGGCGCGGCGGCGCTCGCCGTCAGTCTGGGGGTGGCGATCGAACTGGTGCAGGCGCCGCTGCCCTACCGCGACTGCCAGCTTGCCGACGCGCTCGTCAACGCCGCCGGCGCCGCGCTCGGCCTTGGGTTCTTCAGTGCCGCAGCGCGGGCGCGGGCGCGACGACCACGAGGGCGTCGTGGATGATGCTCGCCGCGACGTCCTCCGCGGGGACGTCGTAGACACGTTGCATCACCAGGTCACGCAGGGCGGTGACGCGGCGTTTGCGCGTCCCTGTCGGGTCGCGGTCCGCGCGCTTCTGGGGATCCTGTCGACTCACTGGACGGCTCCTCGTTCATCTCTCTCGCTCTAGAGAATCGGCCCGCGCGGCCGCGGAGTTTACTAAGATGCGTAAGCAGATGTGACGGCGCCGGAATTGGAGACCCACGTGATCAGTATCCACGAAGCCCTCGACGCCGTGATCGGCGCTGCGCGCCCTCTGCCGGCTGAGGAGGTACCACTGCTTGAGGCGCTCGGGCGCGCCACGGCGACCGCGATCGTCTCGCCCGAGGCCGTGCCGTCGTTCGACAACTCGGCGATGGACGGCTACGCCGTGCGCGGCGCCGAGCTCGAGGCCGGTCGCCGCGAGTTCCGCGTGGTCGTCGACATACCCGCCGGTCGCTGGGTCGCTGAGCAGATCGGCGCCGGTGAGGCCGCCAGGATCATGACCGGCGCGCCGCTGCCGCCCGGCGTCGACACCGTGGTGCAGGTGGAGCACACCGAGCAGCGCGGTGAGACGCTCCTCGTGACGAAGCCCGCGGAGCCGGGCGCCAACGTGCGCCGCGCCGCCGAGGACGTCGCCGTGGGCGACGTCCTCTTTCCCCGCGGCTCCCGTCTCGGTCCCGCCGAGATCGGCCTGCTGGCGTCGGTGAGCTGTCAGGAGGTCGCCGTCGCCCGCCGCCCCCGGGTCGCCATCCTCGCCACCGGCAGCGAGCTCAGGCTGCCGGGCCAGCCCCTGGGACCCGGGCAGATCCGTAACTCCAACTCGTTCACCGCCTATGGCCAGGTGCTGGCCGCCGGTGGTGAGCCCGTGCTGCTCGGCATCGCCCGGGACGACCTCGACGAGACGCGGCGGCTGCTTGCCGAGGCGCTCGAGCACGACGTGGTCATCACCTCCGGCGGCGTCTCCGTCGGCGAGTACGATTTCGTGAAGCAGGTGCAGGACGAGCTCGGCGTGGAACGCCGCTTCTGGGGTGTCGCCACGAAGCCGGGCAAGCCTCTGGCCTTCGGCACGCGCGGCGACACGCTCGTGTTCGGCGTGCCCGGCAACCCCGTGGCGGCCATGGTGAGCTTCGAGATGTACGTGCGGCCGGCTCTCCTGGCGCTTCAGGGCCGGCAGAACCTCTACCGGCCCTACGTATTCGCCGTCGCGGAGGAGCCCGTGGGGCGCTCCCGCGACCGCACCGAGGCGCGCCGTTGCCGGCTGCTGCACCGCGGGCGCGGTTGGGGCTTCACCACCACCGGCCCCCAGGGCTCGGGCATCCTGCGCTCCATGGCTCTGGCCGACGGGCTGGCCTTTGTGCCGCCGGAGTACCCCGACGCGCCGGCCGGCTCCGAGCTGCTGGTCATGATGCTCGAAGGCAGCGCCGCGGAGCGCCCGCCGTTCCCCGGCGGGCCGGCGACCCCCGCCGCGACCCTCTGAGCCATCCGCGGGGCGCGCCGGGGCGCGCCGGGCGCGCACCTACTGCGGAGCCATGACGGCCTTCTTCAGGGGCGTGGCGCGCTCGAGCACGGCCCAGACGATCAGGCGGTGGCTGGCGCTGTAGGGCGGCGTGCAGGTCGTGAGCACCAGGCTGTAGCCGCGGTCGCGCAGCACGCTGACGTCGTTCGGCGGCACCACGCTCGTCTTCGCGACCGCGTAGCGGAACCGGGCGTAGGGCGTTTCCAGGAAGATGCGGTCGCCGCGCTTCAGCCGGTCGATCTTGTAGAAGGGCGCGCCGTAGGTCGTGCGGTGGCCGGCGACGGCGAACGGCTCGCCGGCCCCGGGCAGCGGCGTGATGCCGTAGTGCACGGGGCCGTTGCGCAGCAGGGCGCGGTCGGCGTCGGGGTCGAGGCTCGCGGCGCCGCGGGCGCCCTGTTGCACGAGGCGATCGAGGTCGATGAGGGGGATCCGCAGGCGCCCGATGGGGTCGCCCGCCTTCAGCCGGCTCCCGTAGAGCACCGCCAGCCGGCGCACGACCTCGGCCGTGGGGACGTCGCGCGGGCGCGCATCGACGCTCGCCGCCGCGAGGGTCGAGAAGGCGGCGCTGCTGTCGCGGTAGGTGGCGTCCAGCCGGGTCTGCTGCACCTGGGCGTACCCGGCCGACCAGAACGGGTAGGCGAGCACGAGCCCGCCGGCGATCAGCAGGATGTCGCCCAGTCGGCGCACCCAGCGGCTGCGGCCGGAAGGCGCCTTGGCTCCTGGTCCGGTCGGCGGGTCGGGCGTGGTCTCGCCGCGCGCGCCTCGTGTCTCGTCGTCCACCACTTCCATGGAGGCATGGTACCCGCCGCCTCCGCCGCCGACAAACATGCTGGACTCGCGCCGCTCAACGACGCGGCCGCGAGGCGGCCGCGAGGCGGCCGCGCGGCGACCTCCCCGCGGGCTGAGCACGCCGCTGCCGCAGCGGTGGCCGATCCGCGTGTCTTCGTGCCCGAGGTGGTGTACTGTGGCGGCGCGGCGCACGAAGTGGAGACCCGAAGATGACGCACACCCCCACGCACACGATCGGCACGGCCGGGCGTCTGGCGATTCTCTCGCGCGATGAGCTCGAGCGGCTCGACGCCGCGGCGTTCGAGGTGCTGGCCGAGGTCGGCGTGTCCATCCCATCCGGGAAGGCGCGCGCCGCGCTTGCCGCCCAGGGGGCGGCCGTCGATGGCGCGCGCGTCAGGCTGCGGCCCGAGCTCGTGCGGCGCCTGGTCGACCTGGCGCCGCCGCGGATGACTCTCGGCGCCCGGGCCGCCGCGCCTCTCGTCACCGGCGAGCGCTCCCTTATGACCACCGACGGCTGCTGCGTCGAGATCTACGACCTCGAGAGCGGCGAGAAGCGTGGTACCACGGCGAACGACGTGGCGACTATCTCCCGGGTCGTTGACGCCATGCCCGAGCTCGACTTCTGCTGGCCGGCGGTGAGCGCTCAGGACCGCCCCGCTGACGTGCGCGGTCTGCACGAGCTCTACCTCGCGATCGCCAACACCGGCAAGCACGTGCAGACCGTGACGGTCGTCGAGCCGGAGCTGGCGGAGGTCGCCGTGGCGATGGCGCGCGCCGTGGCCGGCGACGACGCGCGGCTGCGCGCCGAGCCGCCGATCAGCGCCTTGCTCGGCACGGTCACGCCGCTCGGCAACGACGCGGGAACGCTCGAGGCTGGCCTGGTCTTCGCGGCGGCCGGCGTCCCTATCGGCTTCGTGACCATGCCCATGGGCGGCTCCACGACGCCGATCACGATGGCCGGTTCCCTGGTCGTCGGCATCGCCGAGGCGCTCAGCGCCGTCTGCGTCGTCCAGGCCGCCTTCCCGGGGGCGCCGCTGTTCATCTGCTTCATCCCGAGCGTGATGGATCTCAAGACCGGCGACTTCACCGGCGGCGCCCCGGAGGACGCCATCATGGGCGCCGCCGTCGGCGACGTGGGCCGGTTCTACGGCCTGCCCACCCAGTGCGGCGTCAACTCGTCCGGCGCCAAGCTGCCGGGCTGGCAGTCCGCCCTCGACGACACGACGACCACGTACCTCTCCCTGGCCTGCGGCGTCGACCTGCTCACCGGCGTGGGCATGGTCTCGGGCGGGCGCATCTTCAG